>CANFED010000062.1 GCA_947445995.1 Oxalobacteraceae bacterium
AGCCACGCCGCGAGTTGGTGCACCTCGAACCCGGCAAACGGCTGATCGCACGATTCTGATCAATTCATGCTGATTTTCCTGGTGCATAACAAGCACAGCGCCGCGTCGTGGAGACGACATCGACGAAGTGAGCGTGCACGCGCAGCGACGCTCGCTGCTAATCGTCGATCGCCTCCCACACCGGCCGCTCGAATGCATCGACCAGAAAATCGATCAGGTGCCGCAGCTTCAATGGCAATTGCCGACGCGAGGCATAGACCGCGTAGACACCCAGTTCAACGGTGCGGTAGTCGGGCAGCAGTCGTATGAGTTTGCCTTCGC
This sequence comes from Oxalobacteraceae bacterium, assembly GCA_947445995.1. GTDB lineage: Bacteria > Pseudomonadota > Gammaproteobacteria > Burkholderiales > Burkholderiaceae_D > Actimicrobium. The sequence continues at coordinate 322 of CANFED010000062.1, forward strand.
GTAGCGCGTCATGCACCAGAAAATCCGGTTGCATGACGATGCCCTGATCCTGCAAGGCCGAAGCGACACAGGTGTCGCCGCTATTGGTATGCAGGCGCGGCCTGGTTTTGACGATATCGACTTTACCGTTCGGATCGACCAGTTCCCAGTCGTCCTTCGAGGACCAGTAGGTGTAGGAAATCACGTTGTGCGCGCCGATGTCTTGCGGGCAGGCGGGCGTGCCATGACGCTGCAGATACGCCGGCGATGCGCACAGCACCATCTTTGTCGTGGCCAGTTTGCGGGCGATGAAGGTCGGATGCGGCGCGCGCGAAATCCGCACGGCCAGGTCGAATCCATCTTCGACCAGATCGACCGCACGGTCTGACAGCGTCACTTCCATCGACACCTTGGGATGCTGTTGCAGGAAGTTGCCCCAGAGTGAAGCCAGATGCGCGATGCCGAAGGTGACCGGTGCACTGACGCGCAGATGACCTGACGGCTCGCCGCTGCGCAGGCTCAGTTCGGACTCGGCTTCTTCCAGTCCGTTGAGCAAGTCGGTACACCGCGCATGAAACAACTGGCCTTCGCCAGTCAGCGAAAGCCGGCGCGTGGTGCGGTTCAGTAGCCGAATGCCAAGGCGCTGTTCGAGGTCCGCCACCTGCCGTGAAATGGCCGCCTTTGACATCTTGAGTGCATCGGCAGCCTTGACGAAACTGCCGTTGTCGACCACGGCAACAAAGGCCTGCATTTCCTGGAATTTATTCATTGTCCCTGATCATGAAACAAACCATCTTGAGAATGCTGGTTTATCTCAATTCAGTACGCAAGTAAAGTACGTACCTCGGCGGTCGATGTGACGGTCGGCCACTTCATCGGCGTTGCACTGGCAACGTGATGTCGACCAGATGCATGACAGGAGAAGACCATGAAAAAGACGATGACCCGCTTGCCCGCCTTGTTTATCTCGCACGGCTCACCGATGCTGGCGATCCAGGACAGCCCGGCGCATCAGTTCTTACGCGATCTCGGCCAGAGTTTGCCACGGCCGCATGCCATCGTCGTGGCCTCCGCCCATTGGGAGACGATGGGCGGGCCGGCTGTCAGCACGGTCGCTCATCCCGACACCATTCACGATTTTGGCGGCTTTCCGCGTGCGCTGTTCGAGATCGCGTATCCCGCACCCGGCGCGCCGGAGACGGCGCTTCGTGCAGCGGCATTGCTGGAGCAGGCTGGTTACGCCGTCAACACCAGCGCCACGCGCGGACTCGACCACGGTGCCTGGGTGCCGCTGAGATTGATGTATCCCGATGCCGACATTCCTGTGACGCAGGTATCCATCGTGCGCGATGCGACGCCTGCTGCCCATCTGCTTCTCGGGCAAGCGCTGCGCAGCTTGCGTGACGAGGGCGTGCTCGTGATCGGCTCCGGTTCGCTGACGCACAACCTGTCCGAATTTCGTGGGCAGGCCATCGATGCGGCAGCGCCAGCCTGGGTGCGCGAGTTCGAGGTCTGGATGCACGAGCGATTATCGCAAGGCGATACGGCGTCCCTGTTGAACTATCGCAAACAAGCACCCCACGCAGTGCGTAATCATCCGAGCGAAGAACATTTGTCGCCGCTCTTCGTGGTCATGGGTGCTGCCGGCGATACCGCCAGCGCGGCCCGCCTGCATGCCAGTGTTGAATATGGCGTGCTGGCGATGGATGCCTACGCGTTTGACTGAATCGGTCAGGGAACATGCCGCAGTATTCAGATTGACACCTGCAGATTTACTCATTGCGCTTCACAACAAAGGAAAAATCATGAACACGAACACCACTGGCAGCACCTACGACGATGCCGGCAAGCTGGTGCTACGCGCCAGTCTGGCCTGTCTCATCCTGTTCCACGGCATTGCAAAAGTCACCGGTGGTGCCGGCTTCATTACCGGACTAGTGACCCAGGCCGGCTTGCCCGCCAGCGTCGGGTACCTGGTTTATGTGGGCGAGGTACTCGCACCGCTGCTGATCCTCGCCGGATTGTGGGCGCGTGCCGGTGCCGCGATCATTGCCATCAACATGATCGTCGCGATCCTGCTGGTGCACACCGGCGACGTCTTCAAGCTCAACCAGACCGGTGGCTGGTCACTGGAACTGCAAGGGTTATTTCTCGCGGCAGCCATTGCGGTCACTCTGCAGGGTGCGGGTCGTTACAGTTTTCAGGGAACACGCAACCGCTGGAATTAACGGCCCTGGTTATTTAAAAAAGATAAATCGGGTGCAATAACCGGAGGGCATAGCACCAATGCGCGCGGTGCAATGCCCTTCGGTTATTGCACGCTACGACGGAAGAAAAAAATAGTTTGTCTTTATGTGAGGCAGTAGGCAAGCTGCGCGCATGACCAACCTGACTAGTTTCATCTCTTTCGTCGCACCTGCTTTTGTGAGCGGATTGACCTTGAGCCTTGGGCTCATCATGGCCATCGGCTCACAAAATGCGTTCGTGCTGCGACAAGGATTGCGCCGTGAACATGTCGTAGCCATCGTGTCGTTCTGTGCTGTCGCAGACGGGTTGCTGATCGGTGCCGGTGTACTGGGAATGGCGCAGGCATTGGGCGAACGCCCCGGCGTCGCCCGCGCATTGGCACTGGCCGGCGCTGTATTTTTGGCGACCTATGGCTGGCAGGCGCTGCGTCGTGCCCGACAATCCCACCAACTGCGGCCAACCGAGACGAGCGCGGTCCTGAGTCTGACAGCTGTCCTTGCGCAGGCAGCTGCATTCACGCTGCTCAATCCCCACGTTTATCTGGACACGGTGCTGCTGGTGGGCAGCATCGGGGCACAGCAACCGCCGACACTGAGACCGTGGTTCATCGCCGGTGCAAGCACGGCCAGTCTGGTCTGGTTTACGCTACTGGGGTTCGGCGCACGCTGGCTGGCACCGTGGTTTGCCAGACCACGAGCGTGGCAAGTGCTCGATGGCTTGATCGGCATCACCATGTGGATACTCGCAGCACTGCTGGTGCGACATGTGCTGACTGGCGTTTGAGGAGTTGCCATTGTCGACAGGAGTCTCACTGACCTCTGCTGGGCATAGTCGAGTGACTTGATTTTGGCGATGCATGATGCGACTTGCTGACCGTGCACGATGCACGGTTGCCTGTTGAACCGCACGACACACGACAGGTACCGGTGCACTTAAAATCGCAATCCGATCGATAGGCGATTCTGGGAAACTGCTGAAAAATTCGCATGCTGGTCCCGTGCCACACGCGCAAAGTAATCGCCAAAATCATAGGTCACCGTCAATGCATACCCTTGCACGTTCTCGCCACTCCCCGACAGGCCGTGTTTATAGGACGCATCGGCGGTCCAGCGCTCCGTATCGTTCGGTTTGTACCTGGCGACCGCATGCGTGACGTGTTGTTTGGTATCGAGTCGGTCGTCCCAGATATGAAACAGCGATAGCTCCGTTTTGGATATCGCGCGCGAGCCGAAACCTAACGTGATGGCGTCATTCGGATCGAAATTCAGATTGAAATAGTCTTTCAGGTTAGTCCGGCCAATCCCGACAATTGCAAAGTTGCTGTTACCGATTTCGGTGGTGACAGAGCCACCCAAGAATCCACCAGTTGCAAGCTGCGCAGAAAAGACCGGACGAACTAATCCAAAGTCATGTCGGTATTCATAACCGGTCCTGCTTTGCTGTAAGTGTTCCTTGTCGCGATAGACACCCACCCAGGCGGTATGTTCACCCACGATACCTCGCAGATTCAGATCGACTGCATCATTGTTATCTGACGAGAAGTAGTAAGACGGTGTCAGCTTGTAGTTGATGCGATTGCTTTCGGCGAGCGCCGTGTCGGGGCTCGTGTCTTGGGCCGTTGAATAGCCCGATGCGGTAGCCATCACCAGCAATAGCGAACCTGTTTCAATCCATTTTGTCATGCGCATGTGATTTCTTTTTCTGTACTCAGACAATGCCTGAAAAATAAAACGGCGATCGGGATGCATGCACAATTCGGGTCGCCCCTGTGTATCGTCGACGCGGATTAGCTCACAACAGACTTGCTCCGATATTGATCAATAGCGCCAACACCACCGTATTGAACAGATAGGCCAGGATGCAGTGCACTGCGCCGATACGACGCATCGATTTGGAGGTGAACGAGACATCGGCGGTTTGACCGGAAGTGCCGATGACTGCAGCGAAATAAAAGAAGTCGCCATAATCCGGTTGCTCCTCTTCCGGGAACTGCAGGCCACCCGGTTCGTTACGATGGCGCGCCGCATAGTAATCATGTGCGTAATGCAGCGCAAACATCACCTGGATGAATGCCCAGGACGACAATACCGTCATGCCGGCGAGCGCAATGTGCGCGGTCTTGAGGAGTCCATGCATGTCCTTGACCACCGCCAGCTCCAGTGCGATGGCCACCAGACTAGCCACGCTCGTGACGACCACCAGAAACAGCAAGACGCGCTGACCGTCATCCTGCAACAGCGCGCGACGGTACATGGTGCGTTGGGAGGATCGCGCCATCATTACTGCGGCGAGTGCGACGTACAGGCAAGTTCCGGTATTCCAAGTAATCAGCAATCGCGACACGAGATGGGAAGCAACCGACACGGGCAATGCCGCCCCGACGATGAGCGCGATGATGGCCGCGATAAAGATTCGTGGGCGCGCCCGAATCTGACGCACAACAGGATTGCGGTACAACGTCATCACGGCTCCTGCGTTGAGAGGGTTGAAAAGCTGGCATCCGCATCATACCGGTGTCTCTTGTTGCCACCATGACGAACCAGATTTCGAGGGCTGCGTTCATGCCGTTGTGCGAGATAGTCCAAGGCGAAAAGTAACAGAAATTCGTCGGGTGCAATGCCCTTCGGTTATTGCACTCTACGAACTGATCAGTTGCCTGCGCATCAAGCTCGCGCCGCATAGTGGCAGTGGCTTTGACATCAAGGTGGTGCGAGGGCGCGGCAACCAGTTGGGTTTTTTGCTGACTACCAGGAAGCCGAATTCGTACCGGTGAAAAGTGTGCCGCAGCACCTCTTTTCGAGGTGTTAATAGTGCTCGTTGACGTTGCTGAACGGGCCAAATTTTGCGCGGTGATAGGCCTCTGGCTGACCCGTAAAATGTTCGGGAATGGCAAAGCCTTGCGGGCGCAATGCGGCGTCCGTGTAGAGCCTGGTGCGATTGGGGTTCTGTCCGCGTGGCATCGCATCGTCGTTGATGTAAGCGGCAATATCCAGGGCCTGCGCAGGTGTCAGTTGTGGTTTGTCCGACAGTGTGCCAAAGGGCATGGACGCGCGGATATAGCGGGCCAGCAAGGGGATGGCGAACATATGCCCGGCATTGTCATACGTGTCACTACCTGCCAGTGGCGGGAAAAGATAGCCCGCGCCGGTTTCAAAATCCGGCTGGCGCTTGCCCTGGGCATCGGCCCCATGACAGCTTGCGCATTGGCTGATGAAGAGCGCTTTGCCCCGTATCGGATCGGCTGCGCGCTTGATCGCCTTCATCGGCATCAGTCCGACACCTTCCATTGCGCGATCGGGACGTGCCTCGGCGCTCAGCCAGCGCAGGTAGGCCATGATGGCTTTGAACTCGGGCATGTCGACCGTCAGCTTGACCGGTGCGGCACCAAACATCCCTAACGCTCGCTGTTCCAGTGAAATAATCTTGCCGGATTTGATATCAAACCGAGGGTAGTCATTGACGGCATTGACCAGTGCCAGGGCATATTTCTTGGTGCCTGGCAGACCGGAAGGGCCAGCCTGATGACAGTTGACGCAGTTCAGGCTGTTCCAGTTGAATCGCTTGTTTTGGTCCGGTGCACGATTGCCGACGCGCTGCGACGTATGACGCATCAGGTCAATACCTTCGCGGATGCTGTCGCCTTCAGGACCGGTCGGAATGCTGGCAGGATCGGGCTCGCGCCATGCTTGTGATGGACGGGTCGCATACCGTTGCAACATCGCCTGTGCTTCGCCCGTAGCAAGACTGTCGCCGACCTGGAAGGGGGAAATGTCAAACGCGTGCGCGGCACCGGTGGTGCACGCCAGCGCACACAGCATGGAGAGGATTTTTTTCATGAGGGGTCTCCGTGAGGTTGTCTTTAGAGCCAGATGTCTTCCCGATGCATGGAGAAGGCCAGCTTGCTGCGTAAAGCATCGATCACGTGGACGGCGAGATGGTTCCTGCGCGGCCTGAACCGCATTCGTGGAATTTTTTTCCGGAACGCGACGATCGCGATGCAGCCATCAGTGGCTGATGCCGTCCAGCGGTTCCAAAAATAAGCGCGCACGTCGTCCTCGCGGTGGACACGGTAGCCGCATCCGCTCCATCGGAAGTAGTGATCCGGAACGATGTCACGTTCTATCCAGGTGTCCCGTGGCCAGTTCCCGAGAATCCCGCCAGCACGATCTTGCCGATCGAACGGCCGCTTTCGATCCGTGCGTGTGCCTGCCGCACATTGGCAGCCGTGATGCTTCCCAGGTTCGAAGTCATAGTGCTTCGGATGCTGCCGTTGTCGATGCAGCGCGCCACCTGTTCCAGCAGATCGTGCTGGGCAATCATCGCGGCACCGCCGAAGCGGGAGCGGGTGAACATCGACTCCCAGGCAAAGGTCACGCTCTTGTCCTTGAGCGCCTCGATCTTCAGAGGTGCCTTGTTGTCGACCACGGAGCAGATGCTTCCCTCGGGGGCAATCAGCGCGGCCATCGCCGGGAAGTGGGTATCGATATCGTTGAGGCAGAGGATTTTCTGTATCGCGCCGATGCCAAGGTCTTGCAGTTGGAGCGCCATGTCGCCCGCATGATCAATGACGTGGTCGGCACCCAGCGCGAGGCACCAAGCGCGCGATTCGGAACGGGACGCGGTAGCGATGACCCGTGCGCCGGTCAATGCCTTGGCCAGCTGGATGGCCATCGAGCCGACGCCACCCGCGCCGCCAATGATCAGAATCGTGTCGTTGCGGTCCTGCCCGGTCGGTGAGCAGCGCAAGCGCTCGAACAGGGATTCCCAGGCAGTGATCGAGGTCAGCGGCAGCGCTGCTGCTTCGGCGAAGCCGATGCTGGCCGGCATGTGGCCGACCAGGCGTTCGTCGACCAGATGATATTGGGCATTGGACCCCTGGCGCACAATGCTGCCGGCGTAGAACACCGCGTCCCCGGTGTGGAACAGGCTGGCATCCGCACCGGTGCCGACCACGGTGCCGGCCGCATCCCAGCCGAGCACTCGGGGGCGGGATTCCACTTTCGGACGCGGCGCGCGCATCTTGGTATCGAGTGGATTGACGGAGATCGCTTCGATCTTCACCAGCAAGTCACGGCCAGTCGGTACCGGCATGTCGAGTTCGAGGTCCAGCAATGCATCGGGATGATCTACCGGCAGGTAGTGGGTCAGTCCTATGGCTTTCATGATGGTCCTTTGGATTAGGTTGACGAATTGGTCGGGCCGCTGCGCATCCACCGTGCGGCCAGCATCGCCGGCACGAAACACAATGCCATCGCGGCGAAGGCATGGCCGAACGCAGCCGGATCAGTCTGGTTGTTCCGGGTGCCCAGTTCCAGCAGCAGACCGACCAGACCGGCACCGACCGTGCCGCCGAGCTGGCGGGAAAAATTCACCAGCACGGAAACGGTGGCGGCAAACGCATCCGGTGCCTGTCGGGTGGCACCGGCGTTGAGGGTGGGGATGATCAGCCCGAGGCCAATACGGCCGAGGATGGTGAACCCGATCACCCACGGCAGGCTGACCGGCGTGAGCTGTAAAAGAAAGGCGGCATTCGATAGCGTGAAGCCAAGCAGACCGGCCAGCAGCAATTGTGCAGTGGGCAGGCGATCTGCCAGATGGCCGCCGGCATACAGCGCGAAGGCAAGGAAGACGCCGCCCGGCAGCAACGCCAGTCCGGCTTCCCAGGCACCATAGCCGCCAACGATGCGCAGATACACCGGTATCAGGTAGGTCGAACCATACAGTCCCGCGCCGTACGAAAACGACACCACACAAGCCGCCATCACGCCGATGTACCGCAGCAGGCCGAAGTTCAGCATCTGCACGCCGGTACGCGACTGGTCGAATACGAACAACGCAAAACCGACGCATGCCAGCGCGGCAAAAAACCAGCCGGCCGGTGGGTCCTGCAGCCACAGCAGGAACGCCGCAGTCAGTGCGACGACGAAGGTCGCCAGCAGGAGGATGGGGATGGTGCGGATCTGGCGCGGCAGATCGACCGGTGCAGCGAGTGGCAGGCGGGCGCTGCCCAGCAGCATCGATAGCACTGAAAACGGCAATGAAAACACGAACACGCTTTGCCAGCCGAACAGCGAACTCAGGACACCGCCAAGGAAAGGACCGATCGCCGGTGACAGCACGATGCCCAGTCCGTAGATCGACATCGCGCGCCCGCGCTGCTCGGGCCGGAACACGGCCATGATGACGATCATGGCCAGCGTCTGCGCGACACCGGCAATGCAGCCCTGGATCACGCGTACCAGCACCAGTGCCGGAAATCCTCCGGGACTGATCAGGACAGCCAGCGAGGCGACGATGAAGCCGATATTGAGCCAGCGGAAAGTGCGACGCACGCCGAGGCGTCCGATCAGCCCGCCCGCCAGCAACATGGTCGCGGCCATGCTTGCCAGGAAGGACGAGGTCAGGACCTGCGTGGCCAGATGCCCCGCCTGAAAAAAGGTCTCGATGTCCGGGATGACGACGTTGATGACCGTCGCGGACATGATGATGGGGAAAATCCCCAGCATCAATGCGAGGATGGTTTGCCGTCGATAGCCCTGGCCATAGCTGGCCGCCAGTGCCGCCAACTCTTTCGTGAAGGCATCCTTGCGATCGCTGCCACCGGCTCCTGCCGGTGGCTTGGGCGGACTGCGTCGCCATGTTGGCATCAGATCGCGGCGGCCAGAAGGGTCGCGCCGGCGGCGGCCAGTCGGGCGATCTGTTCGCTGGAGTAGCCGATTTCAGCCAGCACTTCGGCGCTGTGTTCGCCCAGTCGCGGTGCCGGCCGCTGGGTGCTGGCCACCGGCGTTCCGGACAGGCGCACCGGGATGCCGATCTGGCGCAACCGGCCTTCGCTCGGATGGTCGATCTCGGACACGAAGCCGGTTGCCGCCAGATGCGGATCGGCGATCAGGGTGTCGATATCGTGCAGTGGCATCGCCGGGATGTCGGCCTGCTCCAGCAGCACCATCCATTCGGCGGTACTGCGCGATCCCATCTCCGCACCGACCATCGCATACAGGTCGTTGATGTGCTCGGTGCGCTTGCCGATCGAGCCGAAGCGCGGGTCGTCGAGGTACAGCTCGGGCTGGCCGATCAGAGCGAGGAAGCGCTGCCACTGCTTGTCGCTGTAGACCAGCGCACACAGATAACCGTCACTGGTGCGGTACGGCCGGCGCTCCTGCACCAGCAGGCGCGGGTAGCCGGTCGGTCCGATTGGCGGGATGAAGGTTTCGCCGGCCATGTGGTCGCTCAGGACAAACTGGACCATGGTTTCGAACATCGGGATTTCGAGGCTTTGACCGAATCCGGTGCGGGTGCGTGCGATGATCGCCGCCAGGATCGCATTGGCACCAGCCAGTCCGACGGTGCGGTCGGCCAGCGTCAGCGGCACGTAGCGCGGTTCGCCACCACTGGCTTTGGCCATCAGCGACGGCACCGCGGCGACACCCTGTATCAGGTCGTCGTAGGCCGGCTTGCCGGCGTACGGGCCGGTTTCGCCATAGCCGTGCAGGCCGGCATGGATCAGCCGTGGGTTGATCTTGCCGAGGCGTTCGTAGTCCAGCCCGAGCCGGGCCATCGCCTGCGGCCGGATGTTGTAGATCAGGACGTCGGCAGTGGCGATCAGGTCAAGAAAAGTGCGCATGCCATCGGCGTGCTTGAGGTCCAGCACCAGGCTGCGCTTGTTGCGGTTGACGTGCAAAAAAATATGGCCCATGCCGGGATTGCGCATCGGTCCGATGCCGCGCACCGTGTCGCCGGCAGGTGGCTCGACCTTGATCACGTCGGCTCCCATGTCGGCCATGATCTGGGTCGCATACGGCCCCATCAGTACCGTGGTCAGGTCGATGACCCGGACTCCTTCCAGTGGTCCACTCATGCTGTGCTCCTTGTTAGTCGTTGGCGAAAATCGCGGGCCTTTTTTCAAGGAAAGCGTTGACCGCTTCTTCATGCTGGCTGGTCTTGTGGGCCAGTGCCTGGAAGCCGGCTGACAGTTCGAGCAGCGTATCGAGTCGGACATGCTGGCCTTCGCGCAGCAGGCGCTTGGTCATGCGCAGCGCGTGGCCCGGATTGGCGACGATGCGCCGGGCCAGCTTGTTGGCTTCGACCAGCAGCGTGTCGTGCGGCACCACGCGCGAGACCAGGCCGATGGCCAGTGCTTCGGTGGCGTCGACGCTGTCGCCGGTGAAAGCCATTTCGGCAGCGCGCGACATGCCGACCGTGCGCGGCAACAGCCAGGCACCGCCATCGCCGGGTACCAGGCCGAGCTTGACGAAACTTTCGGCAAAGCTGGCGCGCTCGGACGCAATGCGGATGTCGCACATGCAGGCCAGGTCGCAACCGGCACCGATGGCCGCACCATTGACGGCGGCAATCGTCGGGACGTCGAGGTTATAGAGCGCCAGTGGCAGGCGCTGGATGCCTTCCCGATATTCCTGGCGCAAGCGCATCGGACTGATGGCAGGGCCGATCTGGCGTTGCATGTCGCGGATATTGCCGCCCGATGAAAACACCTTGCCGTTGCCGGTCACGATGACGGCACGCACCGATTCATCGGCGCTGATCGCGGCGCAGGCATCGACGAACTCCTGCACGGCCGTGTTGCCGGTGAGCGCGTTGCGCAGGTCAGGCTGGTTCATGGTCAGCGTCACGATGGCACCGTCCCGGTCGATTTTCAGAAATGTGTTCATGGGGTTCCTTTGGAAAAGAGTTGATCGTTCATGAAGGCCAGCGTCGACTGGCTGCTGGCCTGGACCAGCGCGGTGCCGATCTCGCGGTTCCACCAGGATTCGGTGCCGCAGCAGCGCCGCCATTCATGCAGCCGGCGGGTGTAGAGCTGGAGGTCGAACTCGGCCGCGATGCCCATTGCACCGTGGACTGCATGGGCAATCGAGGTCACGCTCGCCACAGCTTCGCTGGTGCGACTCTTGGCGACCGCTGCAGCCAGTCGCACCGGGGTCCAGTGCGCACTGTCGGCACCGAACTGGGCAGCCATGCCGGCGGCGGTGACTTGCTCGGCCAGGATGCTGACTTGCTGCTGGATGGCCTGGAACTTGGCGATCGGGCGGCCGAACTGCACCCTGTCGTTGGCGAAGGTGACGGTCATGGCGAAGATGCGCTCCATCGCACCGGCCATCTGTGCCGCATACAGGCAAGCGCCGAGCGCACGCCAGTCCACGTTTGTCGGCAGCTGGATCACATCGTCTGCCAAATCCGGCCAGTGCAGGTCGGCATCCAGCGAGCCGTGCCCGCCGCTGTGCGTGCGATGGACGTCGTCGATCGCCAGCAGCAGGACGTCGTCATCGCGCTCGACCAGCGCCCAGTCGGCCACCATGCCGTACGGTGTGGCGCTGCAAGTGATGCCGGGTGCGGCCGGATCGGCGCGGGTAAATGTGATCGGACCGTCAGGAGCTACCCTCCCGGCGTCGGCCAGGAAGGCCCGCACGAACATGGTCTGCGCCAGCGGCAGTGGCAGCGCGAAGCGCCCGCAGGCGAGCAGCAGCGGCAGCGCTTCAGACAAACCCATGCCCGCGCCACCGGCGGTTTCCGGGCTCAGTGCATCGGCAAAACCGGCGTTCAGGATGGATTGCCACATCGCGTCGGCTGACCCGCCGGCCTCGATGGCGCGCACCTGCTGCGGCGTGCAGCAATCGGTAAAAAGATGGCTGACCGAATCGGCCAGTAGCGTGTCATTCATGGGAGTCTCCTTAACGTAGTCCGAGGCCACGCGCGATCATGCTGCGCAGAATTTCGCGGGTGCCGCCGCGCAGCGAAAACGACGGCGACATATAGGTGAGATAGGCGAGGGTGCGTTGCAGCGGACCGGTGACGGGCACATCCCGGCGGCCGAGTGCATCGGCGACCAGCAGCGGAATCTGCTGCTCGATTTCGGTCCCCATGTCCTTGACCAGCGCCGCTTCGACGGTCGGTGTTTCGCCGCGCACCAGCTTGGCGGTGACGGCAATCGAGAGCGCCCGCAGGATGGCCAGGTTGGCGGTGAGGCGGCCGACCAGCACCAGCGCCGCCTCATCGGCATCACCCTGCAGACGCAACCAGTCGATCCAGGTATCGAGCAGCACCATGCTCGAATACAGTCGTTCCGGACCGCTGCGCTCGAATGCCAGTTCTGCCGTGACTTGGGCCCAGCCAGCACCTTCGGTGCCGATCAGCGCATCGTCGGCCAGCACCACATCATCGAAGAAGACTTCACAAAAATGATCGTCGCCGCACAGGTCGGTGATCGGGCGGATTCTGATCCCTGGCAGGTTCAGGTCGATCACGACTTGCGACAGACCCTGATGGCGATCTTCGCTGGTGCCTGAGGTGCGCACCAGCGCGATCATGTAGTGCGAGCGGTAGGCGTTGGTGGTCCAGATTTTCTGCCCCGACAGCTTCCAGCCGGTAGCGGTTTTTACCGCGCGGGTCTGTACGCTGACCAGGTCGGAACCGGCACCGGGTTCGCTCATGCCGATGCAGAAAAATGCTTCGCCACGGCAGATTCGCGGGACGTAAAACTGCTTTTGCGCCTCGGTCCCGTACTTCAGGATTAACGGACCGCTCTGACGGTCGGCGATCCAGTGCGCCGACACTGGCGCGCCGGCGGCGAGCAATTCCTCGACCAGCACGAAGCGGGCAAAGGCACTGCGATCGGCACCGCCATAGGCAAGCGGAAGCGTGATGCCGAGCCAGCCCTGTTGCGCCATCGCGCGGCTGAAGTCGGCATCGAAGCCCATCCAGGATCGGGCGCGGATATCGGGCGCGACGCGGGCCAGGTGGTTGGCAATGAATTGTCGGACCTCTTCCCGCAGCGCTTCATCAGCGGCGGGGAGGGGGGTGAGCACAAGTGGTTCGATCATGAGGGATGCTCTCCTTGGTGTGCGGGTGCGGTGCCGGCATCCGGTGGATGACGGCGCGGGTGACCATACCGAGGTCGGTACGGAGGCGGGCTGCGATGCGTTACTTCAGCCCGGCGCTAAATGCCTTGAGTACTTCGGTGCCGCTGCGGCGCTGGCGGTCGAGATTTCTGGCCCAGTCGTCGGAGACGCCGCTCAATACCGCGCGCAACGCACGGCTGTCTGCCGGTTTCAGGGTGACCAGTTCCAGTCCGGATTTTTGTGCCTCGACGATGTCGCGCGCTTCATCGCTTTCGGTCTTGGAACAGGCGCTGCGGGAGAGTTCTTCGCCCATCCCGGTCAGCGTTGCCTGCAGGGCTGGCGTCAGCGTCTGCCACTTTTTGATACTGATGACGTAGCTGATGACGAAGCTGCCGAAGTTCTCGCCGACGGTTGAGTACTGCTTGATCTTGTCGAGGTCATACGGGCGCAGGCTGTTGAACGGGAACAGCATGCCGTCGATGGTGCCGCGTGACAGGGCTTCGTAGACGTCCGGTGTCGGGATCTGGATCGGTACGGTGTTGAGGCGTTTGAGCGTCAGTTCCTTGGCTGCGCCGGTGGTGCGAATCTTTCTGCCTGCAATATCCTGCATGGTTGTAAATGGCGTCCGGGTGAACAGCTGGTACGGCGGCAGTACCAGCGTGAACAGCAAGCGCACGCCGTTCGGCGCGAATTCCTCGCGGTCGATCAGGCCACCCGGCTTGGCCAGGTTCCAGTACGCCATCGTTCCCTGGCAGGAACCGGTGAATGGCAGCGGCAACTCGCCCACCACCGAGAGCGGCATCTTGTCGGAGGCGAAGGCCGGTGCCACGTAGGCGATGTCGACCAGACCGGCCTGGGTCAGCGAGAGCATGTCGCGTGATTTGCCGAGCTGTTCGGCCGGATAATATTCGAACTCGACGCCCAGTGACTTGTCGGCCTTGATCCTGTCCATCATCGGCTTGATCAGGTAATTCGGGACGTAATGACCCGACGG
>CANFED010000063.1 GCA_947445995.1 Oxalobacteraceae bacterium
ATACCACTGACCATTCCCATGTTAACGAACGCATAGGTGAAGAAGATCATCGTGATGGCACCTGCCAGCAAGCGCGTGAAAACGGTCGGGGCATTCGAGGCAATGACCAGCCCGCGACCAATGAGCAGCAGGTAAAGGGTCAGCAGGACAAGGTTACCGACCAGCCCGAACTCTTCGGAATAGACAGCAAAAATAAAGTCGGTGGTGCGCTCCGGGATGAACTCCAGGTGCGCTTGCGTACCCTTGAGCCAGCCCTTGCCGAACAGTCCGCCAGAGCCGACCGCAATGGTCGACTGGATGATGTGGAAACCCTTGCCGAGCGGGTCCGAGGTCGGATCGATCAGCATCATCACGCGCTGACGCTGGTAGTCATGCAGAAAGGTCCAGAGTACCGGCAGACTGGCTGCGACCGTGACGAACATGCCGGCGATAACTTTCCAGGACAAGCCGGCCAGGAAGATTACATAAAAGCCGGCGGCCAGCACCAGCAGCGCGGTGCCAAGGTCGGGCTGGCGTGCGATCAGTGCCACCGGAATCACCAGCAGGATGGAGGCCACCAGGAATTCGGTCCAGCGCAACATGCCTTCGCGTTTCTGGAAAAACCAGGCCAGCATCAGCGGCATCGCGATCTTCATGATTTCGGACGGCTGGATCACGATGCCGAGGTTGATCCAGCGTCGCGCGCCTTTCTTGACCAGGCCGAACACCGCCACCGCGATGAGCAGCGCAATGCCAAAACTGTAGATCGGTACCGCAAAGCGCATTAGTGTTTGCGGCGGAATTGTGGCCGCGATCCACATCACGACGAAGGCGATCAGAATATTGCGCAACTGGTCTTCGACGCGTCCGGGGAAGTCGATGCCAGCCGAATACAGCGTGACCAGACCAACCGAGACGATCAGGAAAACAATCAGTGCGAGCGCACCATCGAACACCGTCAGAAACGGTTTGATGCGCGGCCAGAGCGGACGTCTTTCGATCATTGGGCTTGTCCTCGATCCTTGTTGCCGTTGTTGCTGTTGTTGCTGTTGTTGCTGTTGTTGCTGTTGCTGCTGCTATCAGTGACGGCAACGGGTTTCGGACCACCACTGGATGTAGTGCCCGTCTTCAAGGCCGTGACCGGGGCGGTACCGACCGCATCCGGTGTCAGCGTCGGGGCGGGCTTGTCCTTGTCGCCCGGACGTTTGCCAAGCAGATAGAAATCGAGCGCCTTCTTGACGATCGGTGCGGCTGTTTCAGCACCGAAGCCGCCATTTTCGACGATGATCGCAATCGCAATACGCGGCTTGTCGGCCGGCGCAAAGGCGGTGTAGAGCGAGTGGTCATGATGCCGTGAGTCGAGTTTCGAGGCATCGTACTTTTCATTTTTCTTGATCGCGATAACCTGTGCGGTGCCGGTCTTGCCGGCCGAAATATATTCGGCCTTGGCGAAGGTGCGGTATCCGGTACCGCCGGGTTCGGTGGTGACGCCGACCATCGCGTCCTTGACGATGTCGATATTGGCCTGGTCGAGCGGAATCCGGTAGCTTTCCTTGGGCACGGTCATCGTGCGTTCACGCGTGGTGCCGTTTTCGATGATCTTCACCAGATGCGGTTTCATGACGACGCCATTGTTGGCCAGCGTCGACACCGCATGCGCCAGTTGCAGTGGCGTGAACGAGTTGTAGCCCTGGCCGATGCCCAGCGAAATGGTTTCGCCGGCATACCATCGCTGCTGTTCACGCTTGCGGTAGGCGTTGCGCTTCCAGGCCGTCGACGGTAGCAAGCCGGTACGCTCGTTCTCCAGATCGATGCCGGTGATCTGGCCGAAGCCGAACGGTTTCATGAAGTCATGCATCGCATCGACACCGAGGTCATTGGCCAGCAGGTAGTAGTAGGTGTCACAGGAGGCGACGATGGACCGGCGCATGTCGACCATGCCGTGACCACCTTCCTTGTCATCACGGAAGCGGTGATTACCGAGCACGAAAAATCCGGGATCGGCAATCGTGTCGCCCGGCTTGCGCTTGCCCAGCTCCAGCGCGGCCAGCGCCATGAACGGCTTGTAGGTCGAGCCGGGCGGATACGTTCCCGACAACGGCCGGTTCAGGAGCGGACGATCCTGCGAGGTATTGAGCTGATCCCAGCTTTGCTGGTCGATGCCCTCGACGAACAGGTTCGGATCGAACGTCGGCATCGAGACGTAGGCGAGGATGTCGCCGGTCGACGGTTCGATGGCTACCAGCGCACCGCGATGGTCGCCGAAGGCTTCTTCGATCACCTTCTGCAATTCGATGTCGATCGACAGGATCAGGTTGTTACCAGGACTGGCGGGTGTGCGCGACAGCGTGCGCACCGCACGGCCACCGGCCGACACTTCGACTTCTTCATAGCCGGTGATACCGTGCAATTGCTGCTCGTAACTTTTCTCCAGGCCTTCCTTGCCGATGTGATCAGAACCACTGTAATTGGCGCTGTCGTCGCGCTCGGCGATTGCGGCAACGTCGCGCGAACTGATACGGCCAATGTAGCCGGTTACATGTGAAGCCGACGCGCCGAGCGGGTACTGGCGAAACAGCCTGGCCTGGATTTCAACACCGGGAAAGCGATAGCGCTGTACCGTGAAGCGCGCCACTTCTTCATCGGTCAGACGGGTGCGGATGGGCGAACTTTCGAAGTTGCGGTTGTCTTCCAGCAGCTTGCGAAAGCGCTTGCGATCCTTCGCCGTGATCTCGACGAGTTCGGCCAGTTGATCAATGGTGTCATCGAGGTCGACCTTGAGTTTGGACGGCGTAATTTCGAGTGTATAGGCGGAAAAATTACGCGCCAGTACCACGCCATTACGATCCAGAATCAGGCCCCGGTTCGGCACCACTGGCACCACCGAAATCCGGTTGTCCTCGGCCTGAGCCGCGTAGTGCTCGTGCCGGTAGACCTGCAGCCAGACAAAGCGGGCTGCCAGCAAACTGAAACAGAAGAACGCAAACAATCCCGCCACCAGGACCCGTATCCGGAAGAAATGCAATTCGCGTTCGGTATTCTTGAATTCAGTCATGCCCGCTCGGGAGGTAAGAACGCGGTGAAATGGAAAAAGGAGATCGCAATCTGATCAAATCAGATCGGACGCGTATCGTCGCGGTTGATCGCACGGCGCTGTGGTGCCAGCAGCAACCAGGTCACCAGCGGCCATAGCGCCACCGACACCAGGGACTCCATGAAAAACAGCCAGCCCGGATATTTGCCAGACACCCACAAGCGAATCACCAGTTGCACGACTTGTGTGATCAGTAGCAGCGGCAGGATATGCAAGGCCTGGGTGCGCACCGGAAACCACAGCACGCGCCGGTGGATCATGATGGCCAGATAGGACAGCAGCGTATAGACCAGTGCGTTCTCGCCCAGCAGCGAGGCATTATGCACATCCATCAGCAAGCCCAGAAAAAATGCCAGACCGATGCCGACCTTGCGCGGCTGATGGATGCTCCAGAAAATCACCACCAGCGCGACGAAATCGGGCACGCCAACCAGACCACCCCACGGCAGCAGGTTCAGCAGGAACGCACCGATCAGACTCGCCGCGATGAACAGTGGACTGACTGGCAGCAGGATGTAATGCGGCTGGCTCATTGCAGTGCTCTCCGGACGGACGTGGCAGGCAGCGGCGTCAGTACCGCCGGCATTTCCTTGACCGGACCGCGCAAACGCGTCTTGCCGGTGGCGTTCTTCTTGGCGTTTGCATCGTCCGGCGGCGGTCGCGGGACCGACATCGGCTGCGCCAGCAAGATCAGCAACTGCTTGTGGCGATCGATACCGGCCGATGGCTGGCAGACGATCGTGGCGAACATATCGCCGGACTTGTTTTCGACCGCGACGACTGTGGCCACCGACAAGCCGCCGGGGTACAGCCCGTCGATGCCCGAGGTGACCAGCTTGTCGCCCTTGCGGATGTCGGCGTTGGCCGGCATGAAGCGCAAATCGAGCAAGCCGCTCTGGCCGCGCCCGTACGCCACGCTGCGCAAGCCGTTACGCACGACCTGTACCGGGATCGCCTCGTCCTTGTCGGTCAACAACGTGGCCTCGGACGTCAGCGGAAAAATCCGCGTGATCTGCCCGACCACGCCGGTGTCGTCGATGACCGGTTGGCCGAGCACGACATCGTGGCGCGAGCCACGGTCGAGCACGATCTTGCGGGTAAAGATATCGCGGGCGTCGTAGAGAATTTCGCTCATCACGGATTTGACGGGCAACTGCTCGCTGGTGCCGAGCAACCTGCGCAACTGGGCATTTTCGGAGAACAGTTGCTGGGCGCGTTGCAACGTCTGGGCATTGATGGCTTGCTCGCGGAGCAGCGCTTTGTTCTCGCGCTCCAGCGAGGCCAGCGAGGTGAAATAGTCACTCACGTTGTAGAGCGCATCGCGCGGCAACAGCGCTGCCATCTGTGCCGGGTACAGCGCGGTACCGACCACTTGCCGGATCAGAGCCAGTGACTGCATGTGCGAATCGACCACCAGCAGGATGATCGCAATGAGCGAGAAAAACACCACTTTGACGCGTGCCGGAGCACCTTGCTTGAACAGTGGCGGTGGGCTGTATTCCATTTAATGCTTGTCAGGTGTCCTGGCTGCTTGCGGTGGGCGGCACCGGCACCAATGACGGTGACGGGATAAACATGGCATGACCAAGCGCTGACTTACTCGTACGAGAAAATCGAACCCAGCTTGTCCATCCGTTCGAGTGCCATGCCCGAACCACGCACGACGCACGTCAGCGGGTCTTCGGCGACGATCACCGGCAAGCCGGTTTCTTCCATCAGCAAGCGATCGAGGTCGCGCAACAAGGCACCACCGCCGGTGAGCATCATGCCCTTTTCGGCGATGTCGGCACCGAGTTCCGGTGGCGTCTGTTCGAGCGCGTTCTTGACGGCCGAGACGATGTTGTTGAGCGGGTCCGTCAGCGCTTCGAGGATTTCATTGCTCGAAATCGTGAACGAGCGCGGGATGCCTTCGGACAGGTTGCGACCCTTGACTTCCATTTCGCGCACTTCGGAGCCCGGAAAGGCCGAGCCGATTTCTTTCTTGATGGCTTCGGCAGTTTGCTCGCCGATCAGCATGCCGTAGTTGCGGCGGATGTAGTTGACGATGGCTTCGTCGAATTTGTCGCCGCCAACCCGTACCGAACCCTTGTAGACCATGCCGCCCAGCGAAATGATGCCGACTTCGGTGGTGCCGCCGCCGATGTCGACGACCATCGAACCAGTCGCTTCCGACACCGGCAGGCCGGCACCAATGGCCGCAGCCATCGGCTCTTCGATCAGGAATACTTGCGACGCACCGGCACCGAGCGCCGACTCGCGAATCGCGCGGCGCTCCACCTGGGTCGAACCGCACGGCACGCAGATGATGATGCGTGGCGATGGCTTGAACAGCTTGGAGTCGTGCACCATGCGGATGAATTGCTTGAGCATTTGCTCGGTGACGGTGAAGTCGGCGATGACGCCGTCTTTCATTGGCCGGATGGCTTCGATGTTGCCTGGCACTTTACCGAGCATCTGCTTGGCTTCGCGACCGACGGCCTGAATCGTTTTCTTGCCGTTCGGACCGCCTTGCTGGCGGATCGCAACAACCGACGGTTCGTCAAGCACAATGCCCTGGCCGCGTACATAAATCAGCGTGTTGGCAGTGCCCAGGTCGATCGCCAGGTCATTGGAAAAGTAACTACGGAGAAATCCAAACATGTATTGTCCTGATGCGCAACGGATGTGCGCGGTTTCGATATGGGGTTGAGTGATGTTTAATCGCGACCCGAGGCGGCCTGAGATTCGGCGCCATCCAGGTGGACGCCCCGCATTCTACCTTATAATTCACGGAAATCTGCCTCTATAAACCCGCCAAAATGCTGATCCGATGCGGTTTTCCAGCCGCAACGACCGGTCCTTTGATTGCGGTTTGGTGCTTCCCGATCCATTTTCCGGCGCGCTCGCTGCGTGTGTTACTGCCATGTCGCTTACCCTCTCGAACGTTACTGTCCTGGCCAATCTGGCCCACCTTGAACTGACCGACGCGCAAGCGGAAAAATCCCTCGTCAAGCTCAATGAAATCTTCGCGCTGGTCGAGCAGATGCAGGCCGTCGACACCACTGGCGTGGAACCGCTGAGCCATCCGATTTTTGCACTGGCAAGCGCGACGCCGGACGACCTGTCGCTGCGACTGCGCGACGATGTCGTCACTGAAACCAACCACCGCGAGGCGTATCAGCAACCCGCACCGGCCACCCAGGACGGCTTGTACCTGGTGCCTAAAGTCCTCGATTAAAGAGTCTCCATGCATACCAAATCACTCAAGCAATTGTCGGCACTGCTGCAATCGAAGCAGGTCTCGGCCACCGAACTGGCACAGCACTTTCTGGCGCGCATCGAACCCAGCGACCTCAATGCCTTCCTGCACGTCGACCCGGCGCTGACGCTGCAACAGGCGGCCATCGCCGACCAGCGACTGGCCTCCGAAGACCATACCGCACTGACCGGCATTCCGATTGCGCACAAGGACATCTTCGTCACGCGCGACTGGCGCGCCACGGCCGGTTCGAAAATGCTGGCCAATTACACCAGCCCGTTCGATGCGACGGTGGTCGAGCGTCTCGGCAAGGCCGGCATGGTCACGCTGGGCAAACTCAACTGCGATGAATTCGCGATGGGTTCGTCGAACCAGAATTCGTTCTTTGGACCTGTGCGCAATCCGTGGGACAAGAACGCGATTCCGGGCGGCTCGTCCGGCGGTTCGGCGGCGGCAGTTGCGGCGCGACTGGCACCGGCGGCGACCGGCACCGATACCGGTGGCTCGATCCGCCAGCCGGCGGCAATGTGCGGCATCACCGGCATCAAGCCGACGTATGGACGCGTCTCGCGCTTCGGCATGATCGCGTTCGCGTCCTCGCTCGATCAGGGTGGACCGATGGCGCAAAGCGCCGAAGATTGCGCGCTGCTGCTGTCGGCCATGGCCGGTTTCGACGAGCGTGATTCGACCAGCCTGCAACGTCCCGATGAAGATTTTTCTCGCGATCTGAACAATGACTTGCGCGGTGTGCGCATCGGCGTACCACGCGAATATTTCGGCCCCGGACTGGCCGCCGATGTCGAACTGGCCGTGCGTGCTGCACTGGCCGAATACGAAAAACTGGGCGCCACGCTGGTCGACATTTCGCTCCCGAACACCGAGCTGTCGATCCCGGCGTATTACGTGATTGCACCGGCCGAAGCCTCGTCGAACCTGAGTCGTTTCGATGGCGTGCGCTACGGCCACCGTGCCGAAAAATACAGCGACCTGACCGAGATGTACAAGCGCACGCGCGCCGAAGGATTTGGCGAGGAAGTCAAGCTGCGCATTCTGGTCGGTGCGTATGTGCTGTCGCATGGTTACTTCGATGCGTACTACCTGAAGGCGCAAAAAATCCGCCGTCTGATTGCGCAGGATTTTCAGCAGGCGTTCACGCAGTGCGATGTCATCATGGGACCGGTTTCGCCGACGGTGGCCTGGAATCTCGGTGACAAAGCCGATGATCCGGTGGCCAACTATCTGGCCGATATTTACACGCTGTCGACCAGCCTGGCCGGCTTGCCGGGCATGTCGGTCCCGTGCGGATTCGGGCAGGGCGACATCAACGGCAAACGGCCAGTCGGCCTGCAATTGATCGGCAATTATTTCGAGGAAGCGAAGTTGCTCAATATCGCCCACCAGTACCAGCAAGCGACCAGCTGGCATCTGATGCAACCGGCCGACTGAGACCCACGATGCGCCATATCCTCGCCACCGCTGCAACCACGCTCCTGCTGTTTTTTTGTGCAGCGACTGCCGGCGCGCAGACGCTGTCGACCCGCTTCGCCTGCAGCCTGGCGAGCGACGACGGTGGCGATCCGATCACGTATGCGGACACCGGCGAGATCGATCTCGATGGCGCGACGGTAAAGACGTTTCGCTGGGAGTCGGCGATTTTTCGCTCGACCCACGGCTACGATTGCAACATCGACGACGACGACGGTCTGAAGGCCGAAGTACGCGGCGAAGGATCGACCGCAGCATGGCGGGTGGCGCTGAAGGACGGCGGCGCGGCGCGCCTCAAGCGTGGCTACAATTTTGAGCGAGGCCTCAATTGTACGATCCGGCTGGAACGTGACGGCAACACCGTCCATGTGAAACCGACCTGCCCGGCGCTGTGCGGCTCGCGCATCAATTTTTCGGACATCGCAATCGATCTCGACAGCGGGACTTGCCGCTACGATCAAGCTGGCAAACCATAATCAGCAAATAAGCAGCACACAAAAACAAGGAATCATCATGCAATGGGAAGTCGTCATCGGGTTGGAAACGCATACACAGCTGACCACCCAGTCCAAAATTTTCAGTGGCTCGGCGATTCGTTTCGGGGCCGAACCGAATACGCAGGCATCGCTGGTGGACCTGGCGCTGCCGGGTGCGCTGCCGGTGATGAACAAGCGCGCGGTGGAACGGGCCATCCAGTTCGGTCTGGCGGTCGATGCGGTGATCGCGCCGAGCTCGGTGTTCGCGCGCAAAAACTACTTTTATCCGGACCTGCCCAAGGGTTACCAGATCAGCCAGTTTGAAATCCCTGTGGTGCAGGGCGGGCGCGTGTCGTTCGTCTTCGAGCGCGATGGCAAGACCGAACTGCGCACCGTGCAACTGACCCGCGCGCATCTCGAAGAAGACGCTGGCAAGTCGCTGCATGAAGATTATCAGGGCATGACCGGCATCGACCTGAACCGGGCCGGCACGCCGCTGCTTGAAATTGTCACCGAGCCGGATATGCGCAGCGCCGCCGAAGCCGTCGCCTATGCGAAGGCGCTGCATTCGCTGGTGATGTGGCTCGACATTTGCGACGGCAACATGCAGGAAGGCTCGTTCCGCTGCGACGCCAATGTCTCGGTGCGGCCGGTTGGCCAGGAACAGTACGGTACCCGTTGCGAAGTCAAGAACCTGAACTCGTTCCGCTTTCTTGAAGAGGCGATCAATTTTGAAGTACGACGCCAGATCGAACTGATCGAAGACGGCGGCCGCGTCGTGCAGGAAACCCGGCTGTACGATCCGGACCGCAAGGAAACCCGCTCGATGCGCAGCAAGGAAGACGCGCAGGATTACCGCTATTTTCCGGACCCCGATTTGCCGCCGTTGGTCATCAGTGCCGACTGGATTGCGCAGGTCAAGGCAGCGATGCCGGAACTGCCGGGCGCGATGCGCGCACGCTTCATCGGCGACTTCGGCCTGACCGATTACGATGCCGCCGTGCTGACGCAATCGAAGGCGATGGCATTGTATTTCGAAGCCGTCGCGACCCTCATTGGCAAGGATCAGGCCAAGCAGGCGGCCAACTGGCTGATGGGCGACCTGGCCTCGGCGGTCAATCGCGATGGCATCGATCCTAGCCAGGCACCGGTTGGTCCGACCCAGCTCGCGCTGCTGTTGCAGCGCATCGCTGATGGCACGATCTCGAACAAGATTGCCAAGGAAATTTTCGCGGCGATGTGGGACGCCAAGTCGGTCGAACCGTTGCTGGCCGACCACTTGATCGAGTCAATGGGGCTCAAGCAAATCTCGGACAGCGGTGCACTGGAAGCCATCATCGACGAGGTGCTGGCGGCCAATCCGAAGTCCGTCGAGGAGTTCCGTGCCGGTAAGGAGAAAGCCTTCAATGCGCTGATCGGACAAGCGATGAAAGCCTCGCGCGGCAAAGCCAATCCGGCCCAGTTGACCGAACTGCTGAAACAAAAACTGGCAAGCTGAACGGTCCCACCCGCGCTAGCGCGGCGGCTCGCTACCCGTCAGTTCGCGGAAGCGTTTGAGCGTGTCGTCGAACCAGGCATTCACCCTGAGCAATTCGAGCTGGTGTGACCGCATCTGGTTCTGCTCTGCAGTGACCGCACTTTGCGCCCGCTCGACCTTGCGCGCCAGCGGTATCGGGACGACCTTGTTCTTCGTCGCCAGCCCGGCCGCGACCAGCGCCTCTTTCAACTCCCTATCGGCCAGCACCGACATGGTTTGCTGCTGACTGATTTTTCCATTGACGTCGGCAACAGCCCGCTTGCGTGCGGCTTCGATTTCCACTTCGCTGCGAAAGCGTTCGAGGATGGCAGTATCGCGCCGGCGCACTTCCAGAGCGGCATCAGCTGCCGCCTTGGCCTTGTCCTTGTCGCGCTGCTCCTGTTCGCGTTGCTCGGCTGTCTGCGGCGCGGCAATTGTGCGCAGCAACACGCCGGTGCTACCCAGTTCGCGCATCGGGCGCGTCGCGCATTCCGGAATAGGCCGGTCCGAGGTGATGGTCCGGCCAGCCGCATCCTTGCATATATAGATTTGTGCCATCGCCAGCCCTGGCATTGCGGTCAGGGACAGCATCAGTGTGGCTAGCGGGATGGGTCGCATCGCGTCGCCGTGCAGGCCGGTTCAGGCCACACCATAGCGTTCACGGTAAGCGCTGATCGCCGGCCGGTAACGCTGCAATTCGGCGTGGCCATCGGCGCGTCCGAGATATTCGAGCAGGTCGCTAAGGTTACCGATAGAAATGACCGGAATACCATACAGTTGGCTTACTTCCTGCACCGCTGATCCGGCCGACAGCGCGTCATCCTTGCCCGAACGCTCCATCCGGTCCAGCGCGATCAGCACTGCGCAAGGTGTGGCTCCCGCGGCACGGATCAGGTCGACCGATTCGCGCACCGAGGTGCCGGCAGAAATGACATCGTCGATGATGACGACCCTGCCCTGCAAGGCCGCACCAACAATGGTGCCGCCCTCGCCATGCACCTTGGCTTCCTTGCGGTTGAAGGCGAACGGTACATTGCGCTCCTTGCCGGCCAGCGCCACAGCGGTGGCTGATGCCAGCGTGATGCCTTTGTAGGCCGGACCGAACAGCATGTCGAATTCAATCCCGGCGTCGAGCAGTGACTGCGCATAAAACTGCGCCAGTGTGCCCAGCGTGGCACCGTCGTTGAAGGCTCCCGCATTGAAAAAATAGGGTGACGTGCGCCCTGCCTTGGTGACGAATTCGCCGAAGCGCAGGACGCCGCTGTCAACAGCGAAGGCGATGAATTGCTGACGTAAATTGTTCAATTTTTTCCCTTTTGAGGCGGGCCGGATTGGGCTGTGTTGTCCAATTTTGGCAGTGCGAGGTGGTTAGCGGCCATTTTAATGCGAGATCCGGCAGATTCGTTAAACAACAGCAAGAGTTATGCCTAAAAACCGGAAGTAATCACGTAAAAGTTTCAGCAAACAGGACGGACAGGATTGCGATCGGGCAAACCTATGCAATGATGTCGGCTTGCAACCATTAATTAGTATTTCACGCATACCGAATCGTAAAACATACGAGCGCCGTCCTCCTAGCCTAGATATGGGTAATCCATCGACATGCCGCCTGATCCGAAAACAGGAAGTGCCATTGCTGCACCGAACCGTCATCGCCCGCGCTGGTCAGTCCGCTCACTCTTGCTGCTGCTGGTGCTCACAGTCCTGCTGCCCGGCATCATCGGCGTCACCACGCTGATCCATCGCCAGTACCGCCAGGAACAACAGGAGCTGGAGCGGGAAGCGACCCGGATGGCAAAAAGCCTGGCACTGGAGGTTGACAACGAACTGCTTGATGCGCGCAAGGTGGCCGAAGCACTGGCGACATCCGGTCACTTCACAAGTCGTGATTTCCCTGCGCTGCACCGGCAGCTGACCGAGGTCTTGCAGAAGTCCGACCTCGGCTCGCATGCCGTTCTCAGCGACGCAAATGGTCAGCAACTGCTCAATACGCAAGCGCCCTATGGCACACCGTTGCCAATGCATGCCAATCCGGAGCTGGTCCGTCAGGTCTTTGCCAACGGCCAGCCTGCCATTTCAAACGTGTATGTCGGGGCACTTGCGCGCCGGACCCTGGCCAGCGTCGATGTGCCGGTCGTCATCAATGGCAAAGTCGCCTATGACCTTGGTGTCGGCATCCTCACCGACAAGTTCGATGCCTTTCTGAGGGGCCAGTCGCGCCCGTCGAACTGGGAAGTCGGGATTTTCGATCGTCAGGGCAGGATCGTTGCACGAACGTTTGAAAAACAGCTGGCCGGAAGCGCGGCCAGTCCATCGCTCTGGCGCGCCATGCAAGATCACCGTCGTGACATGTTCGACGTCACGACGCAGCAAGGGACGGTGATACGCAGCGTGCTCGGTCGTGCCCCTGCTTCCGGCTGGTACGTGGCGGTCGGCGTGCCACGCGCCATCCTCGAAGACGACTTGCAACAACGCATTTCGCTATTCGGGCTCGTCTTGCTGCTGATGTTTGGTACCGGTGCCGGCTTGGCCTGGTTCATGGGCAACCGGATCGCCCGTTCAGTCAATGCACTGACGGCCCCGGCACTGGCGCTGGAAGCCGGCGAACCGATGCAGATTTCGCCGGTGTACTTTCGCGAAGCCGATGACGTCGCGCTGGCCATGGCAGGTACGGCACGGTTGCTGGCGAAGCGTCAGCGCGTGCTGCGCGAGCGTGACATCGAACTGTTGACGGCTCAGCGCCTGGGCCGCATGGGCAGCTGGAACTGGACACTGGGCAGCGACGTGGTCGAGGCGTCGGCCGAGACCTGCAGAATGTTTGGCCGCGCGACGATTCCTGTCCTCAGCGAACAAAAACACACGATGTTCGCCCCTGCACAATGGGACATCCTTGAACGGGCACTGCACCGGACTGCCATCACCGGCCAGGCGTGTGAATTCGAAATCCAGGCGCTTCGTGGTACCGGCGACACCTTCTGGATGCACTACTGTTGCGAAGCGATTCGCGATTCACGCGACAGGATCGTCGGATTGCGCGGCACCGTCCAGGACATCACCGAACGCAAGCAGACCCAGAACGAGCTCGACCGTTACCGCAATGATCTTGAAGCACTGGTCAGCTCGCGCACCCTCGAACTCGAACACGCGCGGGATGCCGCCGAGTCGGCCAACCGGGCCAAGACCGATTTCCTCGCCACCATGAGCCACGAATTGCGCACGCCGATCAATGCCGTCATCGGACTGACCCGACTGCTGGGGGACTCGCCGATGGGCCAGCGCCAGCGCGATCATGCCGACAAGATTTTGCTCTCGGCCGAAGCACTGCAGATACTGATCGACAATATCCTCGATTTTTCGCGCATCGAAGCCGGCAAGCTGCAACTCGAACATCAGCCTTTTTCGCTGGACGCGATCTTGCGCACCACCGCCACGGTGATCGGTATCGGACTGGGCGGCAAACCGGTCGAAGCCTGTTTTGACATTGCCCCTGACGTTCCCGACATGCTGGTCGGCGACAGCATGCGGCTCCAGCAGGTGCTGCTGAACCTGACCAGCAATGCGGTCAAATTTACCGACACGGGCACCATCGTGATGCAGTTGCGCTGCCAGACCAGCGGCACCGGCAAGGTCGCGTTGCAATTCATTTTCAGTGACACCGGCATCGGCATACCGAGGGCCCAGCAGACCACTATTTTCGAGCAATTCACGCAGGCCGATACCTCGACAACCCGCCGTTACGGCGGCTCCGGACTGGGCCTGGCCATCAGCAAGCGGCTAGCCGACCTGATGGGTGGCACCATTGACGTCGACAGCACACCGGGCCAGGGAAGCACGTTCTGCTTCTGCGTCGAACTCGAGCGGGGTGCCATGCCGGTCACGACACCGCGACCGCTGGCGGGCTTGCGCGTGCTGATTGTCGATGACCATCCGAACGCGCGGACATTGCTGTCACGCCCCTGTGACGCTGCCGACTGGCACGTCACCACCTGCGACAGCGGTGCCAGCGCGCTGGCCGAACTGCAGCGTAGCGCGGCGGCTGGCGAAGACCATGACGTGATGCTGCTGGACTGGGACATGCCCGGCATGAATGGCACGGACCTGCTGCTGCAAGCCCGCGCCATCGACGGGCTGCTGCTGCCGGCGATCATACTGCTGGCACCGATGGGAAGACTGGAACAGGCTGCCGCAGAGACTGCTGAACTGGGTGTCGATCGCATCGCGGCCAAGCCGTTGCTGCCGGCGATACTGGTCGAAACAATCCGTCAGGCTTGCCTGGGCGAACTGGGCACGATGTTTTCGGCGCTGACCACGACGAGCAAGGATGAGCGTCTTGCAGGTATGCATTTTCTGGTGGCGGAAGACAATCTGATCAACCAGATCGTGAT
>CANFED010000064.1 GCA_947445995.1 Oxalobacteraceae bacterium
ACCACCAGATTCTGTGCCTGCGCCATCAAGCTGAAAGCAGCTAGTGCGAGTCCTGCAATAATTTTTTTCATGGCATCTTCCAGTTATCAATAACACAAGCCTATAGAATAACCCGACATTGAAAAATTAATAGCAAAAACCCATGATTTTTAGATGGATTTGACAAAATTTAACCTGAAAACAGCAGTTAAATTGCACCAAAGAATTTAAGTTGCTTCATTGCGTGCTTCCCGCGCCAGCAGCAATGCCACCGTCTCGCTAGGCGCGTTGCCGTCGAACAGCACCCCAGCAACCGCGTCAGTGATCGGCATCTCGATCTGCAAGGAAGCCGCCAGCGCACGCACCTCGCGCGCACAGCGCACTCCCTCGGCGACATGCCCCAACTCGCGCTCGATCGCTGCAAGTGTTTTGCCTTGCGCCAGTGCCAAGCCCACCTTGCGGTTGCGCGACAGGTCGCCCGTGCAGGTCAGGATCAGGTCGCCCATACCCGCCAGTCCCATGAAGGTTTCGCTGCGTCCGCCAAGTGCAACACCGAGTCGCGTGATCTCGGCAAGACCCCGCGTGATCAGCGCTGCCCTGGCATTGAGACCCAGACCCATGCCATCGACGATACCCGTGGCGATCGCCAGAATATTCTTTACCGCGCCTCCAACCTCGACGCCAATGACGTCATCGGTCGCGTAGATACGCAACTGCGGACCATGCACTGCCTGCACGACGCTGTCGCGCAACGCGACGCTACTCGACGCGATCGCCAATGCGCCGGGCAACCCGCGCGCCACTTCCATCGCGAACGACGGCCCGGACAACGCGCCGCACGGGAAGTCCTCGCCCAGTGCTTGCCGCACGATCTGGTGTGGCAACAGTCCGCTACCTTCTTCAAAGCCTTTGCATAGCCAGACCAGATTATTTGGTGATCGCCCGACGAGTCGCTGCACGATAGGGCGCAATCCAGCCATCGACGACGCCACAATCAGCAACGAATCACTGGCGGCGCAATGGCTGATGGCAGCATCAAAATCGGCGGTGAGCAGCAAGGACGGCGGTAGCGTGATGCCAGGCAGGTAGGGAGCGTTTTCACGCCGGTCAGAGGCCATACACATCGCAGCGGCATCGCGCCCCCACAACAGAACCGCATGGCGTTCGGCCAGCGACACGGCAAGTGCCGTTCCCCAGGCACCAGCCCCGAGCACGGTAATGTTCATCGTAGAGAAATCCGCAAAACCAACTTATTCACCCCAGACATCAGTAGCCCTGACGAATCCACCCTGACCGTCGCGGTGTCGGACCTGGATCCAGCCAGACGAGGACGATTCGATTCTTTCCAGCACTACACCCTTGTCGACGGAAAATAACACGGGGGCCGAGTCGTCTGCGGTGCTGCGCACGCGGGTACCGGCAACTCTGGTAATCACATGACGTTTCGCGTCCAGCAGTTTCGATTCGACCCACGACAAATCGCCGCTGGCATCGCGCACCTTGCTCCACTCGCCGTAGGTCAGGATGACTTCGACCGGCATGTTGCGCGGGGCGACGAAGACTTTTCTTCCTCGCTGTGACGGCGCGTCGTACAACACTGCCGGCGCAGTACCAATTGATTTGTAGTCCAGTGCGTGAGCTTGGCCGATTGCGCACAGCGATAGCAGTGCCACGACACCATGCAAGTGAACAGATTTCATTGCGCGACTCCGAGGAAGATGCAAAACCGGTATGCGCGCGGCACACCGGTCACGGCATCAGTGGGTGGTGGCAGCACCGTCCGGCATTTGCAAGTTGGCAGTATTTTGCTGCTCGGCCAAGGCTTGAAGACGCTGCTGGTAAAACACTTCAAAATTGATTTCAGCCAGATGCACTGGCGGAAAACCGGCGCGCGTAATCGCATCGGCGATATTGGCGCGCAAGTACGGATACACGATATTCGGGCATCCAATACCAAGCAGGGGGTCCAGCTGATCCTGAGGAATGTTGCGTGCCTCAAAAATACCCGCTTGCTTGCCCTCGACCAGGAAGGCCACCTTGTCGCCGATTTTCGCGGTAACGGTGATGGTTACGGTCGATTCGAAGATGCCTTCGGCCAGTGGCTCGGCACCGACGTCAACGGCAACTTCCATTGTCGGCGCATCCTGCTCCAGGAAAATTGCCGGGGAATTGGGTTGTTCGAGCGACAGGTCTTTCAGATAGACACGCTGAATCTGGAATATCGGTTGCAGGATTTCGTCAGCCATAAAACACTTTCAGTGGGGTTGAAGGGACCGCGACAGATGCCGTCGGCCGGTAAAAATCAGGTTCCTTGCAGCAGCGCGTCGAGGGTGCCGAGGCGCTCGAGCGCAGCCAGGTCATCGAAGCCGCCGACGTGGGTGTCGCCGATGTAAATCTGCGGCACAGTACGACGGCCGGTTCTTTCCATCATCACGTTGCGTTGCTCCATATCGAGGTCGATACGTACTTTTTCGATGTCCTCGATGCCCTTCGATTTCAGTAGCCGTTCTGCCATCGTGCAATATGGGCAAACACCGGTGCTATACATCAGAACATGTGCTGTCATTATGATCACTCCTGTTATTTCACTGTCGGCAAACCTTGGGTCTGCCAGGCGGTGAGTCCACCGCTCAGACTGTGGACATCATTGAAACCGGCGCTCTTGAGACGCGCTGTCGCTTTCGAAGACTGCACGCCATTCGGGCACACGACGATGACCGTCTTGGCCTTGAACTTGTCGATTTCGACAAGGCGCGTAGTCAGGTCTTTCAGAGGAATATTTTTCGCTTCACGCAAGTGGCCTTTGGCGAAATCAGCGGCATCACTGACGTCCAGAATCAGTGTCTTGCCCTGATTGATGATCTGGGTTGCTTGCAGCGTCGTGACCTTGGTGCCGCGTCGCTGCAGCAAGGGAACCAGCAACGCGCCGCCGGAAATTACGACCAGCGCAATAAGGAAAATGTTATCGATCAAGAATTTCACAAGAGTCCAATGGTTTAAAACAATCGCCGCATTATAAAATAGAAGCGACACGGCGAATCCTAATCGTTGCCATGCACTTCCAATTTCCCCTCTACTGCCTATCTGCCATGTACAAAATCGTATTGATGCGCCACGGTGAATCCACCTGGAATCTCGACAACCGCTTTACCGGATGGACCGACGTCGATCTGACCGAAAAAGGTCGCGCCGAAGCCACCCAGGCCGGCAAACTGCTGCGCGAAGCCGGCTTCAGCTTCGATCTGGCGTTCACCTCGGTGCTCAAGCGCGCCATCCGCACGCTCTGGCTGACGCTTGACGAGATGGACCTGATGTGGATCCCGATCGAACACGACTGGCGCCTCAACGAACGCCATTATGGTGCCTTGCAAGGCTTGAACAAATCCGAAACCGCCGCGCAATACGGCGACGAGCAAGTGCTGGTCTGGCGCCGCAGCTACGACACGCCGCCCTTGTCGCTCGATCCGGCTGACCCGCGTGCATCGTATCAGGATCCACGCTACGCCGGACTGCAGCGTGCGCAAATTCCGCTGACCGAATGCCTGAAAGACACCGTCGAGCGCGTCATGCCGGCCTGGGAAGACACCATCGCGCCAGCCATCCGCGCCGGCAAACAGATCCTGATCTCGGCCCACGGCAACAGCTTGCGCGCACTGATCAAATCGCTCGACGGCATCAGCGACAACGATATCGTCGGCCTCAATGTACCCAACGGCCAGCCACTGGTGTACGAACTTAATGCCGATCTGAAGCCGATCCGCAGCTATTACCTCGGCGATACGGCCGCCATCGAAGCAGCCTTGCATGCGGTCGCCAACCAGGGCAAGGCGCGCTGACGCGCCGGCCAATGCACTCTTTCAAAAACCTGCTGCTCCTGCTGACGCTGACCGCTGCCTGCCTGGCACCGGCCAGCGCAGCCAGAGTCAGTGAACGCAGCCGCGAAAAAGAAGCGGCCGAAGCCCAGCGCGCCGATCTGCTACGCCAGCTCGGCACGCTGCAAGGCACGATCAACCAGACAGAAGCCGAATCCGACAAAGCCACTGAGGCGCTGGGCAAATCCGCCAAAGCGATTTCGGAGGCCAATCGCGCGCTGCATGAACTCGATGCCGAGCAAGCCCGGACCGAGCGCAAGCTGACGCAATTAGCGCAAGAACAAACCCGCCTGACCAAACAGGTCAACGACCAGCAGACGCAATTATCGGGTTTGCTGCGCGGGCAATACGTGGCCGGCAATGATGACCGCATCAAGCTGCTGCTCTCCGGTGACAACCCGAACCGGATCAATCGCGACCTCGAATACCTCGGGTACGTTTCGCAAGCCCAGGCTGCCCTGATCAGCACGCTGCGCGGCAATCTGCAAGCCATCGAGCGCAACAAGGCTGACGCCGAAGAAGCCCACCGCGCGCTGGCTGAAATTGTCATTGAAGCACGCGACCAGCGCACCGCACTCGAAAATGAAAAGGCCAGCCGCGCGACGCTGCTGGCATCGCTATCGACCAGGCTGGCATCGCAACGCAAGCAAGCCAGCGACCTGAAACGCGACGACCAGCGCCTCGGCAGTCTGGTCAGCAAGCTTGACGAATTGATCGAAGCGCAGCGCAAGGCAGACGCGGCGGCCGCCGAACAGCGCAGGCTGAAACAGCTGGCCGATGCGCAAGCGGAACAAGCGCGCAAACAGGCGCTGCAAGACAAGAAACGTGCTCGCTCGAATGACGCCAGACCTGCATCGAAAGCATCCGCGAGCAATCCGGATGCCATCGATGATGACGAGCCACCGAAAAAACTTGCCTTGCGCAATGAACTTCGTCCGGAAGCAAGCGTCGAAGGCGACAATGCGGGCCGTAATTTTAGTGGCCTGCGGGGCAAGTTGCGACTGCCGCTCAAAGGCGATATCGTCACCCGTTTCGGCGCGGCGCGCGGCGAGGGTCCGGACTCGAGAGGTCTGTTCATCCGCGCAGCAGAGGGCACCGAGATCCGTGCCATCGCCGAGGGCAAGGTGGTCTTTGCCGACTGGCTGCGCGGCTTCGGCAACCTGATCATCGTTGATCATGGCAATCAGTACCTGACAATTTACGGCAACAACCAGTCCGTCCTGAAACGGCCCGGCGATGTCGTTAAAAGTGGCGAACCGATTGCCACTGCAGGCAACAGCGGCGGCAATGAACAATCCGGCTTATACTTTGAAATGCGGCACCAAGGCCGTGCGTTTGACCCACTAGGATGGGTAACTACCAGGTGAAAAATGAGCATTAAACTCAAGAATATCGGCTTGATCGGATTAGGCATTGTCGCTGGCATCGCCGGCTCGATGCAGTTCGACGCGATGGCGCAAAAAAATGTCGGCGCGCCGCTGCCGATCGACGAGTTGCGACAGCTGGCCGATGTGTTTGGCCTGATCAAATCCGATTATGTCGAGAACGTCGATGATAAAAAACTGCTGACCGAAGCCATCACCGGCATGGTCGCGTCACTTGATCCGCACTCGGCCTACCTGGACAAGAAAGCCTTCAAGGAGCTGCGTGAAGGAACGCAAGGCAAGTTCGTCGGCCTCGGCATTGAAGTCGGCATGGAAGATGGCTTCGTCAAGGTCATCTCGCCGATCGAAGATTCACCGGCCTATCGCGCCGGCCTGAAGGCAGGTGATCTGATCACCCGTCTCGACAGTACGCCCACGAAGGGCCTGTCGCTCGACGAAGCCGTCAAGAAAATGCGCGGCGAACCGAACAGCAAGATCACGCTGACGATCGCCCGCAAGGACGAAGACAAGCCGATTGTCGTCACCATCATCCGCCAGGAAATCCGGGTCCAGAGTGTCAAGTCGAAAATGGTCGAGCCCGGCTACGCATGGGTGAGAGTGGCCCAGTTCCAGGAACCGACGGTTGACGACATGGCCAAGAAAATCACCGCATTGTATGCGCAGGACCCGAACATCAAGGGGCTGGTGCTCGACTTGCGCAATGATCCGGGCGGCGTATTGCCGGGCGCGATCGGTGTTTCTGCCGCCTTCCTGCCTAAGGATGCCGTGATCGTTTCGACCAACGGTCAACTGGCCGACTCCAAGCAGACGTTTTATGCCCGGCGTGAATTTTACGGTGCGCGTGGCTTCGGCGACGCGCT
Organism: Oxalobacteraceae bacterium; assembly: GCA_947445995.1. GTDB lineage: Bacteria > Pseudomonadota > Gammaproteobacteria > Burkholderiales > Burkholderiaceae_D > Actimicrobium. The sequence goes on from CANFED010000064.1 coordinate 6,097, forward strand.
GGCCAAACTGCCGGACGCCGTCAAGAAAGTACCGATGGTCGTGCTGATCAATGCCGGCTCGGCCTCGGCCTCCGAAATCGTTGCCGGTGCGCTGCAGGACTACAAGCGCGCCACCATCATGGGCACGCAAAGTTTCGGTAAAGGCTCGGTCCAGACCATCCGCCAGTTGTCGGCAGATACGGCCGTCAAGCTGACCACCGCGCGCTACTACACGCCAAACGGCCGCTCGATTCAGGCCCGCGGCATCGTGCCGGACATGATGGTCGACGAATACGCCGATGGCGATGGCCTCAACAGCTTCCGCCTGCACGAGTCGGACTTGCAGAAACACCTGAGCAACGATACCGACAAGGCGACCGAAGCGGCCAAGCCGGCGTTCGATGAAACCGAAGAAGCGCGTCGTGCTGCAGCCATCTCCAAGAAGCGCAAGCCGCTGGAATTCGGCAGCAAGGAAGACTTCCAGCTGACCCAGGCGCTCAACCAGCTCAAGGGTTTGCCGGTCCAACTGTCGAAGGTGACTCCGGAAGTGCGCAAGGACGGCGACAAGGACGCCGACAAGAACGGCGTCATCAAAGACGACAAGAAGGAAAACAAAAAAGGCGACACCAGCAAGTAATTGCTGCCTGTCCGCAAAGGCCGCAGCGATGCGGCCTTTTCCTTTTTACAGGAGCCCGACCGACTGATGAACGACCACCAGCTGCTGCGTTATTCACGCCATATCCTGCTCGATGAGATCGATATCGACGGCCAGCAAAAAATCACTGGCGCGCATGCGCTGGTCATCGGTGCTGGCGGACTCGGTTCGCCGGCGGCGCTGTATCTGGCATCGGCTGGCACCGGCACGATCACGCTGGCCGACCATGACACGGTCGACCTGACCAATCTGCAGCGGCAAATCCTGCATACCACCGAGCGCATCGGCCAGCCCAAAGTGGCGTCAGCCAGGCAGGCGCTGGCTGCGATCAATCCCGACATCCACATCATTGCACTCGACGAACAGCTCGATGATGTCCGTCTCGATGCGCTGGTGCACAGCGCCACGGTGGTACTCGACTGCACCGACAACTTCGCCACCCGCCATGCCATCAACCGTGCCTGCGTCGCCCACAAGGTGCCGCTGGTGTCCGGTGCGGCGATCCGCTTCGATGGCCAGATCAGCGTGTTCGACCCGCGCGATCCGGCCTCGCCCTGCTATGCCTGCCTGTTCCCGCCGCAGCAAAGCGTCGACGACATCAACTGTGCGACGATGGGCGTGTTCGCACCGCTGGTCGGCATCATCGGCAGCATGCAGGCGGCCGAAGCACTCAAGCTCATCGTCGGCATCGGCACCTCGCTCGCCGGGCGTCTGCAAATGCTGGACGCACGCACGATGGAATGGACCACGATGACCTTGCGTCGTGACGCTGCCTGCAGCGTTTGCGGCCACCACTGAACCCCGATTCATCAACACTGAGGCAATCATCATGCTGCAACGCTGGCACCGATTCATCTGCGCGCTGTTCCTGCTGGCGCTGTTTTCCCACGCGGCCAACTCCGCCACCTTGCCAGCCACCTTGCCCGCTGGCGTGACACGCGTCACCAGCATCGAAGGCATCACCGAATATCGCCTGAAAAATGGCTTGAAAATCCTGCTGTTTCCGGACGCAACCAAACCGACCGTGACCGTCAACGTCACCTATCTGGTCGGCTCGCGCCACGAGAATTACGGCGAAACGGGAATGGCCCATCTGCTCGAACACATGATGTTCAAGGGCTCGCCAAAGAACCCCAGCGTAGTCGAGCAATTCAACCAGCGCGGCATGCAAATGAACGGTACGACCTCGCTCGATCGCACCAATTACTACGAACTTTTTCAGGCCAGTGACGACAACCTGAAGTGGGCGCTGGAGATGGAAGCCGACCGCATGGTGCATTCCTTCGTCGCCAAGAAAGACCTCGACTCCGAGATGACGGTGGTCCGCAACGAATTTGAAAGCGGCGAAAATTCACCATTTAGTGTCATGCTCAAGCGCATGCAAAGCGTCGCTTTTGACTGGCACAACTACGGCAATTCGACCATCGGCAACCGCAGTGATATCGAGAACGTGAAGATCGAAAATCTGCAAGCGTTCTACCGCACTTACTACCAGCCCGACAATGCCGTGCTGCTCGTCGCCGGCAAAATCGACGTCGAGAAAACGCTGAACTGGGCCAGCAAATCCTTCGGTGCGATTCCCAAACCGACGCGCACGCTGCCGGTGTTCTGGACGGTCGAACCCACCCAGGACGGCGACCGCAGTTACACGGTACGCCGCAAGGGCGACATCCAGATCGTCGGAGTTGGCTACAAGATGCCAGGCGCATTGCATCCGGATAGCGATGCGCTGTCATTCGCCGCCACCATCCTCGGTGACACGCCCAATGGCCGCCTGCACAAGCTGCTGGTCGAGACCGGCAAGGCAGCACAGGTATTCAATTACGCGGTCAGTGGTATCGCGCCGGGCCTGCAACTGGTCGGTGCGGTCGTCAAGAAAGGCGATCCGATCGAACCGGTCCGTGTCGCGATGACTGCCGCGATCGAAGACTTCAGCAAGAATCCGCCGACCGCCGACGAGATGGAACGCGTCAAGCGCGACAACGCCAACCAGATCGAAAAAATGCTGAACGATCCGCAGAAAGTCGGCGTCGGCATGTCCGAAGCGATCGCGCTGGGTGACTGGCGCTTGCTATTCCAGAACCGTGACCAGATGGACAAAATTACCAGCGCCGAGGTGGCCGCTGCCGCCGGTCGCTATTTCAAGCGCGATAACCGCACCACCGGCATGTTCCTGCCGGAAGACGCACCGCAACGCGCCGAGATCCCGACCGCTCCGCTGCCTGACAGCCTGATGCAAGGCTATGTCGCCAAGGCCGGCGGCGACGCGGGCGAAATCTTCGAACCGAGCCAGGACAATATCGGCAAGCGCACCACGCTGTCGCAACTCGGCGGCATCCATCTCGCCCTGTTGCCGAAGAAGACACGGGGCAACACCGTGGCGACCTCGATCAGCCTGCACTGGGGTGACGAGCAAAGCCTGTTCGGCCAGCAGACTGCGGCCTCGATGGTCAGCGGCATGCTCATGCGCGGCACCAGCAAATACAGCCGCGAACAACTGGCCGACGAATTCGACAAGCTCAAGTTCAGCGGCAACCTGTTCAACTTCCAGACCACGCGCGAACACCTGCCAGCGGCACTGAAACTGGTCGCCCACGTCCTCAAGGACGCCAGCTTCCCGGAGGCCGAATTCGAGCAACTGCGCAACCAGAGCCTGGTCGGTATCGAAGCGCGCCGCAATGATCCGCAAGTGCTGGCCGGACAAGCAATCTCGGCGCAGTTCAACCAGTATCCGAAAGACGACTGGCGCGCCTTCCAGAGCATCGACGAACAGATCGCAGCACTCAAGGCAATCACGCTCGAACAGGTCAAGGCCTACCACAAGAAGTTCTACGGCATCTCGCAAGCCGAGGTCTCGGTGGTCGGTGATTTCGATGCCGCAGCCATCACCAAGGTGATCGGCGATGAATTCGGCAACTGGCCGAGCGGCGCGCCGTACACGCGTCTGTCGCAACGCAATTTCCCGGTCACGCCCAAGCTTCAGAACATCGACACGCCGGACAAGGAAAACGGTTTCTACACCGCGCGCATGAACCTCGACCTGCGCGATGACGATGCCGATTACCCGGCGCTGGCGATTGCCGATTACGTCTTCGGTGGCGGAGCCGGACTGAACTCGCGACTGATGGAACGGTTGCGCCAGAAAGAGGGCTTGTCATACGGCGGTGGCTCGTCGGTCAGCGCCGGTTCGATCGACCGTGCCGGCAGCTTCAGTGTCCGGGCCATCGCGGCACCGCAGAATCTGGCCAAGGTCGATGCCGCTGTCAGGTCTGAACTGGCACGCGCCATCAAGGATGGCTTCAGCGATGCCGAGGTCGCGCGTGCCAAGTCGGGCCTGCTGCAGCAGCGCGTGCAGACCCGTGCGCAGGATGGCAGTGTCGCCGCCGGCTGGACCACCTACCTGTTCCTTGACCGGACCTATGCGTGGAGCAAGCAGTTCGAAGAAAAGATCAGCGCGCTGACCACCGCGCAGGTCACGGCAGCATTCCGCAAGGCGATCGATCCGGCACAACTGACGGTGGTGATGGCCGGTGACCAGGCGAAGATCAAGGCGGCGGTGAAGTAAGGTCCGCTTTACATAACTTTACCTGCCGCACACGCCAGCGCCATATCGGCTGGCTACAGTGTGTTCATGCACACCGATTCGGTGTTTGCACCCACCACACTGGAAGGATTCACCATGACCAAGCAAGCCAACAACACCTCATCGCCCCGCCTCGGTCGTCGCTGGACCATCGCCGCTGCCACCGCGATGGTCATCGCAGCCGGTTGCTGGACTGGCCTCAGCCAGGCCGCCGGCGAGAGCAAGGACCCGCGTGCCGGTGGCCATCATCAAATGCACGGTGAACGTGGCGAGATGACGCCGGAGATGTCGGCCAAGCGCATCGACCGGATGATAGAACGCCTGCTCCCGGACGCCACGCCGGAACAGAAAACCAAGGTCCGCACCCTCGCCAATGCCGCCGCCAAGGACTTGATGCCGCTGCGCAAACAACGTCGCGACGCCCACCAGCAAGGCATGGCATTGCTGGCCCAGCCTAGCGTCGATCGCGCCGCACTCGAACAAGTGCGTGCGACCGAAATGCAGCTCGACGAGCAGACCTCCAAGCGCATGACCAGCGCCCTGGCCGACATCGCCGAAGTGCTGACACCGGCCCAGCGTGTGCGCGTCGCCGAACAGATGGCCAAGCGTGGCAAGCATCACGGTGGTCACCGCGCTCACCGTGCTGAACGCAGTGCGGAGACCACCCCCGCCGACAAGAAGTAATGCCAACCATCGCCAGCGACTGCACCGGAGCCAACTGACATGGCGCAGCGCTTGCTGATGATTGATGACGATCACCGCCTCGGGGCGATGGTCGTCACCTACCTGAACCAGAACGGCTACGCGGTCGAGCATGTCGAAACCGCGCAAGCCGGGATGGACAAATTACGCACGGCCGAACCCTATTCGGCGGTGCTGCTGGACCTGATGCTGCCGGATATCGATGGCCTCGATGTCTGTCGCCAGATTCGCCAGCAACCGCCTCCGGTTGGCAACCTGCCGATCCTGATGCTGACCGCCAAAGGCGATCCGATGGATCGCGTGGTCGGGCTCGAACTGGGTGCTGACGACTACCTGCCGAAACCCTTCGAACCGCGCGAGCTACTGGCGCGTCTGCGCGCGATACTGCGCCGTCCGCCAATGGCATCGGCCAACAGCGTTCTGCAGTTCGGCCGTCTGGCGATTGACCTCGATGGCCGCACCGTTCGGCTCGACGAGCACGATTGCACGCTCACTTCCTATCAGTTCGACCTGCTCGCCGCGATGGCAAACCGGGCCGGCCGCGTGCTGTCGCGCGAACAGCTGATGGATGCCGTCAGCGGCGTGCCGATCGACGCCTTCGACCGCTCGATCGATGTCCATATCGGGCGCGTGCGACTGGCCATCGAAGACGATCCGAAGCAGCCGAAACGCATCCTCACCGTGCGCGGTAGCGGTTACCTGTTTGTGCGGGTGCAGGATGCTTAGCCTGAGCCGTCGCCTGTATGTGCGTATCTATCTGGCGCTGTTGCTGGCGCTGGGACTGACCGCCGCGCTATTTGCCACAGCCTGGCAACTGAGTCCCGAAAAAGCCCGCACCGGTGCCAACCTCGATGCCTTTGCCGAGATCGCCAGCGAAGCGCTGCCACCGGTGACCGCCTCGCTGGCCGAACAGCAGGCGGGTCTGGCGCGCTGGCGTCCGCGTGCCGACCTGACCCTGTATTCGGCCGAACGGCGCAAGCTGGCCGCAGTCGGCGAAGCCTTGCCGCCGCTCGATCCGGCCCAGACCACCAGTGGCTGGCTCGGTGGCCGGCCACCCGTCTTTGCGCTGCAGCTCGAAGATGGCCGCTGGCTGGTCGGCGCGCGCAAGCACTCGCCACGCCGGCACTTGCCGATGCCGGGACTGGCGGCAGCGCTGGCACTGATTGCACTGGCGGTAGGACTGGCAGCATTCCCGGTGGTGCGACGGCTGACGCGCCGGCTCGAACGCCTGCAGCAAAGCGTCGAGGCGCTGGGTGCAGGACAACTGTCGACGCGGGTCGCGGTCGAGGGCAACGATGAAGTCGCGCAACTGGCCAGCAGTTTCAACCGCTCGGCAGCGCACATCGAAATTCTGGTGCAAGCGCAACGCAGCCTGCTGGCCAACGCCTCGCACGAACTGCGTTCGCCGCTGGCACGTCTACGCATGGCGGTTGAATTGCTACCGGCCGGTACGCCCCCGGCGCTGCAGGATGAAATGACCCGCGACATCGCCGAACTCGACCAGCTCATTGCAGAAATCCTGCTGGCCAGCCGGCTGGATGCGACCACCGACGAGACGCCGTTACGCGAACCGGTGGACCTGGCCGCGCTGGTGGCCGACGAGGCGGCACGCGCCGGCGCGCAACTGGCCAGCGCCGACATCACGCTGCGCGGTGACGCGACGCTGCTGCGCCGGCTGGTGCGCAACCTGCTGGACAACGCGCGCCGTTACGGCGACGGCAGTGCGATTGATGTGACATTGCGCCATGTCGACGGCGCCATCAGCCTGAGCGTGTGCGACCGGGGTCCGGGCGTGCCGGAGACCGAGCGCGAAAAAATCTTCGCGGCGTTTTATCGCTTGCCGGGCGGGCGCGAACGCGATGGCGGCATCGGACTGGGCTTGAGTCTGGTGCGGCAAATCGCGCGGCGCCACGGTGGCGAGGTCGCCTGTCTGCCGCGTGGCGGTGGCGGCAGCTGCTTTGTCGTGACACTGCCGCAAAATTAAGGCGCAATCAGTCGCGCTTCTTCGCCAGCCCCAGATAGGTCTCGATGACTTTCGGGTCCGTCGCCAGTTGCGCGGCCGGTCCTTCCAGCACGATCTCGCCGGTCTCCAGCACATACGCCTGATCGGCCACCTGCAACGCAGCACGGGCATTTTGCTCGACCAGCAAAATCGCCACGCCGGTCTGTTTGAGCCGCACGATGATCTGGAAAATTTCCTTGACGATCAGCGGTGCCAGTCCTAGGCTGGGCTCGTCGAGCATCAGCAATTGCGGCTTGGCCATCAGCGCCCGTCCGAGTGCCAGCATCTGGCGCTCGCCACCGGACAAGGTGCCGGCATCCTGCCGACGCCGTTCCAGCAAACGCGGAAATAACTCGAACACCAGCGGCAATTGATCGGCATGGTTTTTTTCATTGGCGCGGTAGCGCCGGTAACTACCGAGTAGTAGATTATCCTCGACACTCATCGTCGCGAACAGTTCACGCTTTTCCGGCACCAGCGACATGCCGCGCGCCACTCTTTCTTCGATCGCCACGCGCTGCATGTCCTGTCCCATGAAACGCACGATGCCGTGCTGGCTGCCGCTGCCCGGCAAGGCACCGGCCAGTGCATTCAACAACGTCGATTTACCCGCACCGTTGGGGCCGATCACGGTAGCGATCTGACCGGCGTCGACGCGCAAGGTCGCGCCATGCAGCGCCTCGACCTTGCCGTAGGCGACGTGCAATGTGCCGACTTCGAGGATTGGCGTTGCCATCAATCGATCCCTCCCAGATACGCTTCGAGCACCGCCGGATTGGCCTGCACGTCCGCCGGTACGCCTTCGGCGATACGGGTACCAAACTCCATCACCACCAGCCGGTCCGTCAGGTTCATCACGAAATCCATGTCATGTTCGACCAGCAAAATACTCAGGCCTTCGGCTTTCAGTTTGCGCAGCAAGGCGGCCAGCGCGAGCTTTTCCTGATAGCGCAAACCGGCAGCAGGCTCGTCGAGCAGCAGCAGTGTCGGGTCGCAGCACAACGCGCGGGCGATCTCGAGCACGCGTTGCTGGCCCAGCGCCAGACTGCCCGCTTCGGCTTGCGCGAGATGACCGAGACCGACCCGTTCAAGCTGGCGCGCGGCCTCGAACAGCAAGCGCTGCTCTTCCTTGC
>CANFED010000065.1 GCA_947445995.1 Oxalobacteraceae bacterium
GACCGCATCATCCGCACCGACGGCAGTCCGATGGACCAGTTGTGCGAACTCGCGGCGCGGGTCGCGCGCTACGATTTGTCGGTGCTGGTGCTGGGCGAATCCGGCAGCGGCAAGGAATTGCTGGCGCGTGCGATCCACTACGCCAGCCCGCGTGCCGGCGGTGTCTTCGTGGTCGAAAACTGCGGCGCGATTGCCGACAACCTGCTCGAGTCCGAACTGTTCGGCCACAAGCGCGGTTCCTTCACTGGCGCTTACGAAGACCATGTCGGCATCTTCCAGCGCGCCGACGGCGGCACCGTGCTGCTCGATGAAATCGGCGATACCTCGTTTGCCTTCCAGATCAAGTTGCTGCGCGTGCTGCAGGAAGGCGAAATCCGCCCGGTCGGGGCGACCCGGCCGATACCGGTGAGCGTGCGTGTGATCGCCGCGACGCACCGCAACCTCGAACACGAAGTCAGTGCCGGCCGCTTCCGGCAAGACCTGTATTACCGTCTGGCCGGGATGACGCTGACCATGCCGCCGCTGCGCGAACGTCCCGGCGATATCGTGCCGATCGCGCAATCGCTGCTGGCGCAAGCCGCGCTCGACATGGGGCTGCCGGTGCGCCATTTTTCGGCCGATGCGATGGCCAGTCTGGTCACGTATCCGTGGCCCGGCAACATCCGCGAACTGCGCAATGAAATCGTGCGGGCGCTGGCCTTGACGATGTCGGAGCACCCGCAGATCGAGGCGCAAGCGTTTTCCGGCAAGGTGCTGCAAGGGCAGGTCAGCACGGCTGTGATTGGCGTCGCGCCGATCGGCACGCTGCAAGAACGGCTGGCCGTGATCGAAGCGGCCATCCTCAAGGAAACCCTGCTGCGCCTGCGCTGGAACAAGACGCGCGTGGCCACCGAACTGGGCTTGTCGCGCGCCGGACTGCGCAACAAGATGGTTCGCCTCGGACTGGAGAAAACCTGATGGCTCATGTAAAAAAAGCGGAATTCAACGTGCTCTGGCTGCAATCCGGCGGTTGCGGCGGATGCAGCATGTCGCTGCTGTGCGCTGATACGCCGGACTTCTATGGCGCGCTCGAAGCGGCCGACATCAACCTGTTGTGGCACCCGTCGCTGTCGCTCGAAAGCGGTGCCGAAGCGCTGCGGATTTTGCAGTCCTGCATCGATGGCACGATCCCGCTGCATGCGTTGTGCGTCGAAGGATCGCTGCTGCGCGGACCGCACGGTACCGGACGTTTTCACATGCTGGCCGGTACCGGCAAGCCGATGATCGAGTGGGTCCGGGCGCTGGCCGCAGTGTCGCTGCACACGGTGGCGGTCGGCACTTGCGCGGCGTATGGCGGCATCACCGCTGCTGGTGGCAATCCGACCGATGCCTGCGGCCTGCAATACGACGGTGACCAGATCGGCGGCCTGCTCGGTGCGGCGTACCGCTCGCGCAGCGGGCTGCCGGTGATCAATGTGGCGGGCTGTCCGACCCATCCGAACTGGGTGCTCGAAACGCTGATGGCGCTAGCCGCCGACCTGTTCTCCGAAGGCCAGATCGATGCGCTCGGGCGTCCGCGTTTTTATGCCGATCATCTGGTTCATCACGGTTGCACGCGCAACGAGTTTTACGAATTCAAGGCCAGCGCCGAAAAGCCGTCCGACCTCGGCTGCATGATGGAACACATGGGCTGCAAGGGCACGCAAGTCCATGCCGATTGCAATACGCGGCCATGGAATGGCGAGGGGTCGTGTACCCGTGGCGGTTATGCCTGCATTGCGTGTACCGAACCGGGTTTCGAAGAACCGGGTCATGCGTTTCAGGTCACGCCGAAGATCGCCGGGATTCCGATCGGCTTGCCGACCGACATGCCCAAAGCCTGGTTCGTCGCGCTGGCCTCGCTCTCCAAATCCGCCACGCCGAAACGCGTGCGCGAGAATGCGGTGGCCGACCACATCGTCGTGGTGCCGGCGATCCGCAAGACGCGGCTGAAGTGAGAACAAACCTGTGAGGATAACTTCATGAGCCGCCTCGTGGTCGGCCCCTTCAACCGCGTCGAGGGCGATCTCGAAGTTCAGCTCGACGTGGCCGATGGCCGGGTCCAAAGCGCCCGCGTCAATGCCCCGATGTATCGCGGCTTCGAGCAAATCCTGCTCGGCAAACCGGTCATGGATGCACTGGTCTACGTGCCGCGCATCTGCGGCATTTGTTCGGTGTCGCAATCGGTGGCGGCGGCGCGCGCGCTGGCTGATGCGTTCGGCGTGACGCCGGCGGCGAACGGCCAGCGCGTCACCAACGTGATGCTGGCAACCGAAAACCTGGCCGATCACCTGACCCATTTCTACCTGTTCTTCATGCCCGACTTTGCCCGTGCCGTCTATGCCGAGCAGCCGTGGCATGCCGACGTCCAGCAGCGTTTCGCCGCGCAGGAAGGCGCGCATGCCCGGCTTGCGCTGGCGGCGCGGCAACGCTGGTTCACGCTGCTCGGCACGCTGGGCGGCAAGTGGCCGCACACGCATGCGATCCAGCCGGGCGGTTCGTCGCGCGCGGTCGATCCGGGCGAGCGCATCCGCTTGCTGGCCAAGGTGCGCGAATTCCGTGCCTTCCTCGAACAGACCCTGTTCGCGGCGCCGCTCGAACAGATCGCCGCGCTCGACAGCGAAGCCGCCTTGCAGCAGTGGCACGCATCGGCCGCACCCGGTCACGGCGACCTGCGCCTGTTCCTGACGCTGGCGTGGCAAACCGGGCTGGACCGGATGGGACCAGGGCCGGGCCTGTACATGTCGAACGGCTCGTATCCGGACGAGAATGGCCTGCTGTTCGCACGCGGTCTGTGGGATGGTGCCGTCGGCCAGTTCGCCTCGCTCGATACCGTCGGCATCACCGAGGACGCCACCCACGCCTGGCTGGCCGATGCCACCGGTCCGCTGCATCCGGCGCACGGCATGACGCTGCCCGATATCGACAAGCCCGATGCCTACACCTGGAACAAGGCACCCCGGCTGGCCGGTCGCGTGCTGGAAACCGGCGCGCTGGCGCGCCAGCTGGTCGATGGTCATCCGCTGATTCGCGATGCGACGGTGCGCTGCGGCGGCACGGTCTACACGCGTGTGCTGGCGCGCCTGCTGGAACTGGCGCTGGTGGTGCCGGCGATGGAACAGTGGATCAAATCGCTGCAGGTCGATGCGCCGTATTTTGCCGCCGGCGCGCTGCCCGACGAGGGCGATGGCATGGGCCTGACCGAAGCAGCGCGCGGCAGTCTCGGGCACTGGGTGTCGGTGCGCAACGGCAAGCTGGCGAATTACCAGATCATCGCGCCGACCTCGTGGAATTTTTCGCCGCGTGATGCCGCTGGCGTACCGGGCGCGCTGGAAGCGGCGCTGGTCGGTGCCGAGGTGCGGCCGGGCGACGACACGCCGGTGGCGGTCCAGCACATCGTGCGTTCGTTCGATCCCTGCATGGTGTGCACGGTGCACTGAATGGCGACCACTCCGCTGCCGCTCGATGGCGTTGACGAAACCATGTGGCTCGACGTGATCCATAAGATGGATGAAGTCTATTCGCAGCTGGTGCAGGACGAGATCGTGCTGGAAGAAAAAAACGCCGAGCTGGAAGACTCGCAGCGCTTCATTTTCAGCGTGCTCTCGGCGATGTCGGATGTGCTGATCGCCTGCAACCGCGCCGGCGACATCGAGCAAACCAATGCGGCCTTGCAGAAGCTGGTCGGCCTCGACGAAACGGCGTTGCAGGGCATGCCCGTGTCGCGCCTGCTGGCCGATGCCGGCAGCATCGCGGCGATCGAACTGGTGCTGGCGCAAAGCCAGATGGCCAGCGCGGTGGTCGAACTGAACCTGATCGATGCACAGCATGGCGCGGTGCCGGTCGATGTCAATTGCACGCGCCGGCGCGACAGCCTTGGCAAATGCGTCGGCTATGTCTTCGTGGGCCGACCGATGGGCGAATTGCGGCGCGCTTACGAGGAACTGAGCAGCACGCATGAAGCCCTCAAGCGCACCCAGCAGCAATTGCTGCATGCCGAAAAAATGGCCTCGCTGGGTCGCCTGGTGGCCGGTGTCGCGCATGAACTGAACAACCCGATCAGCTTCGTGCTGGGCAATGTCCATGCGCTCAAACGCTATAGCGAACGGCTGGCGCAATACGTCGCGGCGCTGCATGCGGGCGATGCCGAGGTCCCGGCGCTGCGGGCCAGGTTGCGCATCGATCACCTGCTGGCCGACTTGCCCTCGCTGATCGACGGCACGCTCGAAGGCGCGCATCGCACTACCGACATCGTCAATGGCTTGCGACGGTTTTCAGCGGTGGACCGTGAAGAGCGGGTGCCGGTCGATCTCAATGGCGTCATCGAGCGTGCCATCCACTGGATCAGCAAGGGTGGTGCACCGCGCTTTACCGCGCACTGGACACCGGGTCCGCCGCTGCTGGTGATGGGCAATGCCGGCAAGCTGTTGCAGGTGCTGATGAATCTGATCACCAATGCCTGCGATGCAGCGGTTGATGGCGCGCCGGTGCAGCTGTCGATTACCGCGCAAGCGGGCGAGGAGGGTGTCACGCTGCGCCTGCATGACAACGGCAGCGGGATTGCGGCGGATCATTTGCTGCGGATTTTCGAACCGTTCTTCACGACCAAGCCGGTCGGCAAGGGCACCGGGCTGGGGCTGTCGATCAGCTACGGAATCATCGAGCAGCATGGCGGCGTGCTCAGTGCGCGCAATCATCCGGCGGGTGGGGCGGAGTTTGCGATTGTGTTGCCGGGGGTGCGATGAAGTGTTGATCATTGAGCGGCGCTCGGTGCCATGCTTCCCCGGTCCTACTCCATCGCCGGAAACCGCAACGTCACCGCAAAGTGCCGCTGCCCGCTCCAGCCAAAATGCAGGCTACCCCGATGCGCCCGCATCACTTCCTCGACGATCGACAATCCCAGACTGGCTCCCGGCCGGTTGCCGTCGCGGGTTGAAAACGGCTTGCGCACGCGCTCCCAATCCGCCTCCGGAATGCCGGTACCATCCTCGGTGATGCGCAGTCGCCAATCGGTATGAATGCGTTCGATATCGATGTGCAGCAGCGTCGGCGCGCCATAGCGCAGCGCGTTGCCGAGCACGTTGCGGATTGCTTCGCGCAGCGTGAGCGGATCGCCGAGGATCAGGCAAGGCTGGTCCGGTGCATTCAGTGCAAGGTCGAGCCGGCGCTGCGCGTGATGCGACAGCATGTCGGCCATTTCGTCGCGCGCCAGGTTGGCGAGGTCGACCGGTTCCTGCGGCATCGACTCGGCGCGGTGCTGCACCATCGCGTGGTTGATCAGCTGGTTGACCAGTTCGCCGAGCTGCTGTGTCAATTCGCGCAGCCGTCCCAGATGCCGGTTGCGGCCATTGTCGTCGCGCTGCATCGATAGCATTTCCATCTGCGACAACAGCGCTGCGACCGGCGTGCGCAACTGGTGTGCGGCGTCGCCGATGACGCGCCGCATCAGCGTGCGATGCACGGTCAGGCGCTCGACAAACTGATTGATCGACAGGACCAGCGGATGAATTTCCGCCGGCACTTCCTGTGTCAGCGGTGACAGGTCATTGAGGTCGCGTTGCCGGATGTCGGCGCTGATCTGCTTCAGTGGTGCCAGAGCCTGATACAGCGTGAACAGCGCGGCGATCACGGTCAGCACACCCATGATGCCGATCGCAATCGCGGCATTGCTGACCAGATCGCGGGCAAACGCGGCGCGCGCATGATTGGTCTGTGCCAGCATCACGACGGCCCAAGGATGGTCTCCGGCCACCGGCATGCGCCGGCCGACAAAGGCGATGCTGACCGGCAGGTTCAGGTAGCTACCCTGGAGTACCTGCGGACCCTGTTCGAGCTTGCTCCACGGGATCGCTGGCCGGAATTCGGCATCGCCGGCGACCACGCGGCCTTGCGGGTCGAGCACGGCATAAAACACCTGGTCATTGGCAGTGAGCATCGAGAACGCCGACAGCGGCGCATCGACATTGACCGAGCCATTCTGGTACCAGGTGTTTTCGGCGATCTGCAACGCGCTGCCGGTCAGGATGCGGTCATAGGCTTCGTTGGCGGCAAAGCGGGTCGACAGCACGATGGCCACCAGCAGGATCACACCGCTCATCGCCAGCACCAGCCCGACTCGCACTGCCAGCCGGGTGTAGAGCGAGCGTCCCGGCCCGGTCACGTCAGCACGACCTGGTAGCCCAGTCCGCGCAAGGTGCGGATCTCCAGATGCGCGCCGGCCAGCTTCTTGCGCAGGCGCGCGATGTACTGCTCGACGATGTTGGCGTTGGGATTGTCGTCGAGCGTGAAGAGTTTTTCGATCAGTTCGTCCTTGCCGAAAATGCGGCCCGGCCGACCGATGATGATTTCCAGCAGCGTCAGTTCGCGCCGCGTCAGTTCCAGCGGCTGGCCGTCGATGCACACGGTGCGATCCTTGCGGTCCAGCGTCAGGTTGGCCACGCTGAGCACATTGGTGGCGTCGCCGCCGACCCGGCGTAGCAGCACGCGGATACGCGCTTCGAGCTCCCGGAAATCGAATGGCTTGATCAGGTAATCGTCGGCACCGAGGTCGAGGGCCTTGACCCGCTCTTCGATTTCGGCGCAGGCCGTCAGCATCAGCACTTGCGTGCGCAACGGCACGCTGCGCACGCGCTGCAGCAGCGCAAAGCCATCGAGTCCCGGCAGCATCACATCGAGAATGATCAGATCGTAATGGTCGGCGATGACCTTGCCGGCGGCGCTGTTGCCGTCGACTTCGCGGTCGACCGTGTGGCCGAGACGCACCAGATGCGCGTGGATGGCGTCGGCCACATCGACCGAATCTTCGACTAGCAGGATACGCATGGAGAGGGTCCGGGGGAGTTCAGTTTCATTACAGGTTGGCAGACTATGATCAAAAAGCTCAATAAAACCAACATCAGGAGACAAACATGTATCAGGACAATCCCCTGTCCGGCGAGGGCATTGCCACGCCGGCCCCTCTGCTGGAAATCGACAACGTCACCCTGCAATACCAGACCAGCGAACATCTGGTGACGGCGACCAAACAGGTCAGCTTCAAGGTCTATCCGTCGGACCGCTACATTTTGCTGGGTCCGTCGGGTTGCGGCAAGTCTACGCTGCTCAAGGCCATCGGTGGCTACATGACGCCGTCGCAGGGAACGATTCGCCTCAAGGGCAAGCCGGTCACCGAACCGGGTCCGGACCGGATGATGGTATTCCAGGAATTCGACCAGCTGCTGCCATGGAAAACGGTGCGCCAGAATGTCGAGTTCGCGCTGCATGCCAGCGGCCGGCTGAAAGGGCGCGAAGCGGCCGACCGCGCGGCGTATTACATCGAAAAAGTCGGGCTGGCGAAGTTCATCGACAGCTTTCCGCACACGCTTTCGGGCGGCATGAAGCAGCGCGTCTCGATCGCCCGCGGCATGGCGATGGAACCCGATGTGCTGCTGATGGACGAACCGTTCGCCGCGCTCGATGCACTGACCCGCCGCAAGATGCAGGACGAGCTGCTGCGGCTGTGGGAAGACACCCGCTTCACGGTGCTGTTCGTGACCCATTCGATCGAGGAAGCGATCCGCATCGGCAACCGCATCCTGCTGCTGTCGCCGCATCCGGGCCAGGTCAAGGCCGAGCTCAACAGCGTGCCTGCTCACGAAATGGGAACGGTCAGCCAGGCCGAACTCGAAGCCCGTATCAACGACATGCTGTTTGCGCACTGAGGACCATGATGACCACCACCAACGCCTTGATTGAACCCTACGCACGTCCCGAATTCGTGCTCGACACGCAGGCCCCGCAAGTCACCGAAGTGCGCCGCTCGCTGTCGGTGTTCGAAACGCTGTATCGCCTGAGCTGGCTGCGCAAGACCGTGATCCTGGTCGTGCTGGCCGTGATCTGGGAACTGTATGGCCGCTGGCTCAACAATGCGCTGCTGTTCCCTAGTTTTTCAGAAACCGTCCATGCATTCGGCGCCGGTATCGCCAGCGGCGTGCTGCTCGAACGTGCCGCCTCGTCGTTGCAGACGCTGCTCATTGGCTACGGTATCGGCATTGCACTGGCGGCCGTGCTGACCACGGTGGCGATCAGTTCGCGCATCGGCACCGATGTGCTTGAAACCTTGACCTCGATGTTCAATCCGCTGCCTGCCATTGCCTTGCTGCCGCTGGCGCTGATCTGGTTTGGCCTCGGCACCGGCAGCATTATTTTCGTGCTGGTGCATTCGGTGCTGTGGGCTGTCGCGCTCAATACGCATGGCGGTTTCCGCTCGGTCTCGGCGACCCTGCGCATGGTCGGGCAGAACTATGGACTGAAGGGTTTTCGGCTGGTCGGCGCGATTCTGATCCCGGCCGCTTTCCCGAGTATTCTGACCGGCCTGAAAGTCGGCTGGGCCTTTGCATGGCGTACGCTGATTGCAGCAGAGCTGGTGTTCGGCGTCTCGTCGGGCAGCGGCGGACTGGGCTGGTATATCTTCGAAAACCGCAACCAGCTCGAAACCGCGAACGTGTTTGCCGGCCTGTTTTTCGTGATCATCATCGGTCTCGTGGTCGAGAATTTTGTCTTCGCCACCATCGAAAAACGCACCATCCATCGCTGGGGCATGCAGCACTGAAGCAGCGCAGTTTTAACCAACACCATAACGACAATAACGGAGACTCCCATGACACGACGACACTTCCTCGGCACGCTCGCTGCCACCACCCTTGCGCTGACTATCTTCGCCGGCAACGTCCACGCCGAAGCCGCAGCACTGCGCCTGTCGCACGGCTACGGTATTTTGTACCTGCCGCTGATGGTGATGCGCGACCAGCAACTGATCGAAAAGCAGGCCAAAAAACTGGGGCTGGGCGACATCAAGATCACCTGGCTGACGCTCGATGGCGGCAACGTCATCAACGATGCAATGCTGTCCGGGAACCTCGATATCGCCGGTACTGGTGCACCGGGTTTCATCACGCTGTGGTCGAAGGCACAAGGCATCCCGCGTTCGGAAGTGATCGGACTGGGCGCACTGAGCACGTCGTCGCTGTGGCTTAACACCAATAACCCGGCCATCAAATCGCTCAAGGACTTTACTGCCAAGGACAAGATCGCCATCCCCGGCATCAAGACCTCGCTGTCGGCGGTGGTGCTGCAAATGGCGGCGGCCAAAACCTTTGGCGTCGAGAATTACGCCAAGCTTGATCCGATGACCGTCAGCCTCAGTCATCCGGATGCAGTCGGCGCGCTGTTGTCCGGCAAGACCGAGATCACTGCGCATTTCACATCGCCGCCGTTTTCGTACCAGGAAGCCAAGGACCCGAAGATCACGCGCGTGCTCAATTCGTCTGCGCTGCTGGGCAATATCACGCTCGACGTGGTGTTCGCGCCTAAGCATTTCACCGAGAGTAATCCGAAGCTGACGCAGGCCTTCATGGCGGCGCAGGAAGAAGCCAATGCGTTCATCCTGGCCGATCGCAAGGGCGCTGCCGAGATCTTCCTGCGGGTCTCGAAAATCAAGCTGGGCGTGGCCGAAGTCGAGCAGATGCTGGCCGATCCCGATACCCAGTTCAGCACCACGCCGGATGGCTTGATGGATTACGTGACCTTCATGGGCAAGGCGAAGACGATCAAGACGGTGCCGGCCAAATGGTCGGACATGTTCGTACCAGTGTTCCAGTCGCGCAAGGGCAGCTGATGACCTCGCGCCGCAGTTTCAATACGAGTTTGCTGGCCCTGGTCGCCGCCGGGCCGCTGGGTGCCTGCGCGTCGCTCTCGCCGAAGCGTCGGATCAGTGCCGTGGATTGCCATGCCCACGTATTTCGCCGCGACCTGCCGATGCCGGACCGGCGTCGTGCGCCATCCGGCTATGACGCCACGGCACAAGATTACCTGCGCATGCTCGACGCCAACGGCATGTCGCATGGCGTGCTGGTACAGCCGAGTTTTCTTGGCACCGACAATAGCTACCTGGTGCAGTCGCTGCGCCAGTATCCGGATCGGCTGCGCGGGATTGCCGTGGTTGATCCGGCCATTACCGTGGCCGGGCTTGACCTGCTGCAGGACGCCGGCGTGGTCGGCATCCGGCTCAACCTGGTCGGATTGCCGACACCGGATTTTTCATCGGTCGTTTGGCAGGCGTTGCTGCAGCAGGTGCGCCAGCGCCGCTGGCACATCGAGGTGCATCGCGCTGCAGCCGAGCTGCAGCCGGTACTCGATCCGTTGATAGCGACCGGTGTGCGTATCGTGGTCGACCATATTGGACGGCCTGACGGCAAGCTCGGCGTGGCCGATCCGGGCTTTCGTACGCTGTTATCGGTGGCGTCGTCGCGGCTGGTGTGGGTCAAGCTGTCGGGGGCGTATCGCAATGGACCGGACGGTGCTGGCGAGGCGACCGCACTGGCGGCGATGCCGTTGCTCAAGGCGGCGTTCGGGCTGGACCGGCTGGTGTGGGGCAGCGACTGGCCGCACACGCTGTTCGAAAAAACGGCAACGTATGCCGGCGCACGTCAGTTGCTCGACCAGTGGCTGCCGGATGCCGCCGAGCGATCGGTCGTGTTGCGCGAGACGCCGGCAGAATTGTTCTTCTTCGGTGCTTGATGTGTTGAGTGCCCGCCGCGAGACCATCAGCGGTTGGTAGCGCGGGCACGCTACCAAACTGAATCTGACGGTGAGCCGGTGTGGCGGAGACTTTGCCGTACTGGTTGCCGTTGTCAATCCGCGATGGATTACTGCCTGCTGGCCCGCGGCTCGTCGATCACCACGTCCGACAGCGGCACCGCGACACACGGCAAGATGGTGCCGTCTTTCTTTTCATCGGCGCTCAGTCCCGGCCAGTCGATCCGGTAGCGCACCGTGCCGCTGTCGAGGCGGCACAGGCAAGTGCGGCAGGTGCCATTGCGGCATGAGCTGGGCAGCGTGATGCCGGCCAGCCTGGCCGCTTCCATCAGCGTGACACCGTCAGGCACATCGAAGCGCCAGTCCTTGCCGGTGATCCGCGCGGAAAACACCTTAGGTGCCATTCCCCATCGCGTCGCCCAGGCGCACCGGTAGCACCGCTTTCCACGCAGGATTGAAATGTACTTGTCCATATGGGAATAACAGCACAACCGTCGAGCCGAGCAAAAAGCGTCCCATTTCGTCGCCTTTTTTTAGCAGAATCTGCTGGTCGTCATAACGCCATTCGCGGACCGCTTTCGTGCGCGGCGGATTGACGATGCCATGCCAGGTGGTGGCCATGCTGCCGACGATGGTCGCGCCAACCAGCGTCAGCACGAACGGACCGGCGCTGCCCTCGAAGACGCAGACCACGCGTTCATTGCGGGCGAACAGGCCCGGTACGCCGCGTGCGGTCGCCGGGTTCACCGAGAACAATTCGCCGGGGACGTAAATCATCCGCAGCAGCCGGCCATCACAGGGCATGTGGATGCGGTGGTAATCCTTGGGGCTCAGGTAGATGGTGGCGAAGCTGCCATCACGGAACTGCTCGGCCAGCGCGGCATCGCCGCCAACCAGCGCGGTGGTCGAATACGCATGGCCCTTGGCCTGAAAAATCTGGTCGCGTTCGATCGCACCGAACTGGCTGATGGCACCATCGACCGGGCAGATGTAGTCGGCCTCGGCGAGCGGTCGCGCATCGCTGCGCAAGGCCCGCGTGAAGAAGGCATTGAAGCTGGCGTAGCTGGTGATGTCGGGATTGGCCGCCTCGGCCATGTTGACCTGATAGCGTGCGATGAAGCGCCGGATGATGCCGGTGGTGATGCTGCCGGCTTCGGCGTTGGCGACCTTGCCGGCAAACCAGGTGATGGCTTGCTTGGGCAGCAGGTACTGGAGCAGGACAGCGGGATCGGCCACGGCAACTTTCAATAAAAATGATGGCCGGATTGTACCGGCATCAGCGCTCGCGCAACGCTTCCTGCTTGGCCTTGATGACCGGTTTGAGCAGATAGTTCAGTACGGTTTTTTTACCGGTGCGTACATGGATGGTGGCGGTCATGCCCGGAATGATCGGCAGGTTCTTGTCGCCGCGACCGAGGTTGTTTTTGGTGGTACGTACCCGCACCAGATAAAAACTCTCTTCCTTGTCGTTCGTGATCGAGTCGGCCGTGATGTTTTCCAGCGTCGCATCGAGCCCGCCGTAGATCGAAAAATCATAGGCACTGAGTTTGACGGTGGCGTTCTGTCCCGGATGCAGGAAGGCGATGTCGGCCGGTCGCACGCGTGCTTCGATGAGCAGGTTGTTTTCGATCGGGACGATTTCCATCAGGTCCATGCCGGGCTGGATCACGCCACCGATGGTGGCGACCGATAGTGTCTTGACCAGGCCTGCCACTGGCGAACGGATTTCGGTGCGGGCCAGTCGATCGGCCATAGCCACACCCGAGGCGCGCGATTGTTCGAATTCGGAGCGGGCCAGATTGAGTTCGGTGGAGGCATCCGACCGGAACTTGGCGAGCTGGCCGGCTTCCTTGGCGCGGGCCTCGGCGATACTTTGTTCGATGCGCGGAATGGCCAGGCGTGCGGCGTCGGCTTCACCACGGAAATCGCTGACCTGACGTTCCAGTCGCAGTACTTCGACTTCCGACAGCACGCCTTGCGCGACCATCGGTTTACTGATCGTCAGTTCGCGCGTGACCAGGCGCTGGCTTTCTTCGAGCTGGACCAGGCGGGCGCGTTTTTCGCGTAATTCCTGCACGCGCTGGTTGGCTTGCTCGCGCAGCACGGTCAGTGCGGCGTCGAGTTCGCGCTGGCGGTTCTGGTACAGCTGTTTTTCTTCCTCGACCACTTTGGCGTTGTCGCGCAGCAGTTCCGGCGGGGCCGCAAAAGCGCTGCCAGAGGTCTCCGCGTTCAAGCGCACAATGCGCGCCTGCAGTGCCTCGTACTTCGCCTTGACTTCATCGACTGACGACGAAAAGCGCGTCTTGTCGAGCACCAGCACGATCTGGTTTTTTTGCACCAGGTCGCCGACACGCACCGGGATTGCGCCGACGATGCCGCCTTCCAGATTCTGGATGACCTGGACCTGGCCGGATGGAATCACCTTGCCTTCGCCGATGGTGATTTCATCGATCTGTGCGAAGGCGGCCCAGATGATGGCAACGATGACGAACAGCACCGCGCCGCGGATGATCAGCGAACCGAAGCGCGGCGCGCCGGTGACCAGCGCGGCACTGCTGTCGGACATGAACTCGATATCGGCACGCCGGTCGGCATCGTCGGTACCGGCCGGCAGCACCAGTTGCTGGAGCTTGCTGTTCCAGTTCGATGGGGGGAGATTAGACTTTTGCGACATGCAGCTTCCCTCCGGATAAGGCTTCCAGTACTTGCTCTTTCGGACCATCGGCGATGATGCGTCCACCTTCGACGACCAGCAAGCGATTGACCAGCGTCAGCATCGAGGCGCGATGGGTGATCAGGATCAGGGTCTTGTTGCCGAGTTGCTGTGACAGGCGGGTCTTGAAGTTGTCTTCGGAACGGTTGTCGAGCGAATTGGTCGGCTCATCGAGCACCAGCACGTTCGGGTCTTGCAGCAGCGCGCGGGCAATCGCGACCGACTGGCGCTGGCCACCGGAGAGGCCATCGCCGCGTTCGCCGACGGCACGATCAAAACCTTGCGGATGGCGATTGACGAATTCGGTGACGCCGGCGATGTCGGCCGCGCGCAGCATCGCGGCATCGTCGGCATGCGGTGCGCTCATGACGATGTTGTCCTTGATGCTGCCAAAGAACAGCACCGGGTCTTGCGGCACATAGCCGATGTGACGACGCAGATCGATCGGGTCGATTTGCTGCTGGTCGACGCCATCGATCCAGATCGCCCCATCGCTGGGCTGGTACAGGCCGAGGATCAGTTTTTCAATGGTCGATTTGCCGGAGCCGATACGGCCGATGATGCCAACCCGTTCACCGGGTGCGATCTTGAAGGAGATGTTGCTGATGGCTTCGACCGGTTGCTCGGGATAGGCAAAGCTGGTGTTCTGGAATTCGATGCCGCCTTTGAAGTCAGGCCGGTGTACAAAGCTTTTGCCGGGTGGATGTTCGACCGGCAAATTCATGATGCGGTCCAGTCCGATCAGCGCGGTGCGGGCGTGATGAAAGCGCGTCGCCAGCGCGGCCACTTGCGACAGCGGTGCCAGCGTGCGGCCGGCCAGCATCGTGCAGGC
>CANFED010000066.1 GCA_947445995.1 Oxalobacteraceae bacterium
ACCGGCCAGCGGAAAATCGCACAGCGCCGTGCGCTGGCCATCCTGCACCCCGGCCAGCAGGCGCAACCTGCCCGCCTCACCCGGCAAGTTGCGGGCGATATACCCGGCGTCCGCACCGAGTGCATCCGTCACGCTGGCCACCAGCCGCCAGAGAAATTCGGCACCGTGGGTCGACGACAGCGCCGTCGCGGTTTTCAGCATGACCGATGCGGTGTCGTCGTGATCGGAGCGAGAACGCAAGCCCAGCAGGGCCATTGCGAGCTGACGTGCCAGTTGCGCCAGCAGGCGCACCTCGGCTGCGGGCAGGACACCATGGCACTCACGGTACAAGGCCAGCACGCCGAACGTGTGATCGGTGTCACTGAGCGGCAGGCAAATCATCGAGTTCAGTCCGATGCGAACAATGGCCTCGCGCCAGGCCCGCAAGCGCTCGTCGGTACACATGTCGGCACACTCGACAATCTGACCGGTACGCACCACTTCACCGGTCGGACCGTTGCCGAAGGTCGATTGCGACGACCAGCTGGTTTCGATACCGACCAGATAATGTTCACCACCGGACTGGGCAATCGGCTGGATCGTCAGGGAGTCATCCTCCACCGCCTGACCGATCCAGCAAAAGCGATAACCGCCAGCCGCCGTCATCAACGCACTGAAACCATTGAGCAGCTGGTGCTCGCCGGGTGACTGCGCAATCAGATCGACGCAGGACGACAGCATCTGCAGCCTGCGTTGCTGCATGTCGGGACACAATTCCTCATCATGCTTGGCCATCTGATCGTCAGGAATTTCCATCATGTCTTTCCAGAACCGGCCCTCATTGGCGCGTGCATTGTGGCACGGCTTTTTTAACTCACAAAGCATTGATTGATTAACATCCTATTAGCAATGCAACAACGCAATATTGTCGACTACCAAGTCTTGGCAGACATCGAGAAGATCCACGACGAAAGGACTTCTATGGTTGATATTTCTCAACCAATCACCATATCGGCCTCTTACGCTGACGCAGCGAACGTACACTTTCAGCCTTTTCGTATTACGGAACAACGCATGGAGCACTCTCATTGACCCCTTTCGCTACGAAGTCTCCCACTTTTCCAACTACTGACTGGGTCAGTCGCAGCCGTCACAGCGTCTGGCATCCGTGCACCCAGATGCAGCACCTCGATGCGATGCCGCTTATTGCGATCAGTCGTGGCCGCGGTGCCTGGCTCATTGACATGGAAGGCAAGCGCTATCTCGACGGCATCAGTTCCTGGTGGGTCAATCTGTTCGGTCACGCCAATGCGCGCATCAACACGGCACTCAAGCTGCAACTTGATGAACTCGAACATGTGATGCTGGCCGGCTTCACCCATGAGCCGGTGGTGGCGCTGTCGGAGCAATTGTCCGCACTGACCGGCGACCGGCTGGGTCATTGTTTTTACGCTTCCGATGGCGCTTCGGCAGTCGAGATCGCGCTCAAGATGTCCTTCCATTACTGGCAAAATCGCGGCCGCTCCGACAAGCGCGAATTCGTTTGTCTGGCCGGCAGCTATCACGGTGAAACCATCGGTGCGCTGGCCGTCACCGACGTACCGCTGTTTCGTCACGCCTATGGCCCGATGCTGCAGCAAGTCCACGTCGTACCCAGTCCCGATGCGCGCAAGGCCGAACCCGGCCAGAGCGCCGCCGACGTCGCGCTGGCGGCCGCTGCGGCGTTCGAACAATTATTGCAGCAGCGCGGCGAGCACATCTGCGCGATCATCGTCGAACCGCTGGTGCAATGTGCCACCGGCATGGCGATGCATGACCCGGTTTACCTGAGCACAATACGGGCCTTGTGCGATCGGTACGAGGTCCACCTGATCGCCGATGAAATTGCGGTCGGCTGCGGGCGCACCGGCACTTTCTTTGCCTGTGAACAGGCTCGTATCTGGCCGGATTTTTTGTGCCTGTCAAAAGGCATCAGCGGCGGCTACCTGCCGCTCTCGGTGGTGATGACGCGCGACGATATTTTCGAGCAGTTTTATGATCCGGCGATGGCACGCGGCTTCCTGCATTCGCATTCGTACACCGGCAATCCGCTGGCCTGCCGTGCAGCACTGGCGACGCTGGCGATTTTTCAGGATGACAGAGTGATCGCCACCAACCGCCGACGTGCTGCGCGCCTGACTGCCGCACTCGCACCGCTGGCAGCCCATCCGCAGGTCAGCCATTTCCGCCAGAGCGGGATGATCTGGGCATTTGATGCGCTCAGCGACTTGTCGGCCGGCGATTTTTCGCGACGGTTTTTCAGCGCGGCGCTGGAACATGAACTGCTGCTTCGCCCGATCGGCAAGACGGTCTACCTGATGCCGCCGTATATCCTCGACAACGAGGAAATTGACCTGCTGGCCAGCCGCACGCAAGCCGTCTTCGAACAGGTGATGCAAGGAGCCGGACACGCATGACAACGCACCTGATCACGTCGCTGCAACAAAAGCTGAAACAACTTGACGCCCGCGGTCTGCGCCGTCGCCGTCGCATCACCGATTCGCCTTGCGCGCCGCAGGTGCAGGTCGACGGCAGCACCAAGCTGGCGTTCTGCAGCAATGACTACCTCGGCCTGGCTTCGCATCCGCACATCATTGCCGCCTTGCGCGAAGGAGCCGGTCGCTACGGTGCCGGCAGCGGCGCGTCGCACCTGATCAGCGGTCATTCGCGCGCGCACGCGCTGCTCGAAGAACGGCTGGCCGAATTCATGGCACCCGATATCGAGGCGGTGCGTACGCTGACTTTCTGCACCGGCTACATGGCCAATCTGGCCATCCTGTCGGCGATGACCGATCGCGATACCGATTTGTTTTGCGAACAATTGAATCACGCATCACTCATTGATGGCGCACGCCTGTCGCGCGCCAGCGTGCAGGTGTATCCGCATGGTGCGATCGACCAGCTGGCGCTGATGCTGGCCGCCAGTCGCAGCCCCGGCAAGATGGTGGTGACGGACAGTGTCTTCAGTATGGATGGCGACCTGGCTCCGCTGGCCGATTTGCTGGCGCTGTGCGAACAGCATGATGCCTGGCTGCTGGTCGATGATGCGCACGGCTTTGGCGTACTGGGCCAGCATGGTCGCGGCGCGCTCGAACATGCCGGCATCCGCTCGCAACGGCTGATCTACATGGGTACGCTGGGCAAGGCCGCCGGGGTTGGTGGTGCCTTCGTTGCAGCGCACGAGAGCGTCATCGAATGGCTGCTGCAACGCGCCCGGCCGTACATCTACAGCACCGCGACACCGCCGGCGCTGGCCCATGCGCTACTGACCAGCATCGACCTGATCAGTGGTGCCGAGGGCGCGCTGCGCCGCACCCATCTGGGCAATCTGATCAGCGAATTCCGTAGCCAGCTGCAATTGCAGCACTGGCATTGCCTGCTGTCGCAAACGCCGATACAGCCGGTCATCATTGGCAGCAATGACGACACGATGGCCGCCGCTAATCGCCTGTACGAACAAGGCTACTGGGTCGGTGCGATCCGGCCACCCACGGTTCCGCTTGGCACCGGACGGCTGCGCATCACCCTGTCGGCCGCCCACTCGCGTGCCGAAGTCGCGCAACTGGTCGCGGCACTCAACGCGTTGCAGGCATGAGCGCGCGCTTTGCATGTTTTGTCAGCGGCACCGATACCGGTGTCGGCAAGTCGCTGGTCAGCGCAGCCCTGCTGCATTTGCTGGTCGAAGGCGGGCTGGGTGCGGTCGGCATGAAGCCGGTCGCCGCCGGTGCGGTTCTGGTCGATGGCCGGCTCGTCAACGAGGATGTCGAGCAGCTCGCTGCGGCCGGCAATCTGTCGTTACCGGCCGCCCTGCGTGCACCGTACATCCTGCATGCGGCGGCGGCACCGCACATCGCCGCCGCACGGGATGGCGTGACGATTTCGCTGGAACACCTGCTCGATTGCTATCACCAGCTGGCAGCCAGCGCCGAGGCGGTGGTGGTCGAAGGCGTTGGTGGTTTTTGCGTGCCGCTGTCCGACCAGGCCGATACCGCTGATCTGGCCCGGCAACTAGGCTTGCCGGTGGTGCTGGTGGTGGGCATGCGACTAGGTTGCCTCAGTCACGCATTGCTAACCGCCGAAGCGATCCGCGCGCGCGGCCTGCACCTGGCCGGCTGGGTCGCCAACCTGATCGAACCCGATATGGAATACCTGCCGGATAACATCGCGGCACTGGCTGCACGACTCGGTGCGCCACTGCTGGGCGTGCTGCCGGCGTTGGGTCCGCAGGCCTCGGCAGCGCACGCGTCGGTGTATCTCGAAGCCGGATTGATAGCGGAATGGCCGCTAGAACAAACTACCCCCAAGTAGTTTTTTTAATCTCTATACCGGCTCTCGCGCACGGCAATGCGATACTGTCGGCATTCCGGGCCCGCCGGGCAACCCGGTTGCCCGGCGCATGCGCCCGCCTTTGCCAGCCCCACCCTCGGTTTTTACCGGATCACAGGAAGAACCCCCGACGATGCCTCATGACACCGCACTGATTTCCACCATCGCCTACGCACTCGTCCTCGGACTGGTGTTTGGCATGATTGCCGTGCGCCTGAAACTCCCTGCACTGATTGGCTACCTTGTCGCCGGCATGCTGATCGGTCCCGCGACACCCGGCTTTGTGGCCGATGTCGCGCTGGCCGGACAACTTGCCGAGATTGGCGTGATGCTGCTGATGTTTGGCGTCGGTCTGCATTTTTCGATGAACGATCTGCTTGAAGTGCGCGGCATTGCCATTCCCGGCGCGATCCTGCAGATTGCTGTGGCGACCCTGATGGGCATGGGCGTCGCGCATCTGTGGGGCTGGAGCATCGGTGCCGGCATCGTGTTTGGTCTGGCCTTGTCGGTAGCCAGCACCGTCGTGCTGCTGCGCGCACTGGAAGATCGCGGCGTGCTTGAATCGTTCAACGGTCGCATCGCCATTGGCTGGCTGGTCGTCGAAGATCTGGTGATGGTGCTGGCGCTGGTCTTGCTGCCCGCCCTGTCCGGTTCGCTTGGCGGTCACGTTGCGCCAGACGCCGGCGCACTGTGGCCAACGCTGGCCAAGACACTCGGGCTGGTGGTGGCTTTTCTGGTGTTCATGCTGCTGGTCGGTCGCCGGGTTTTTCCGTGGATCCTGTGGCAAGTGGCGAAGACCGGTTCGCGTGAACTGTTCACCTTGTGCGTGATCGCAGCGGCCGTCGGGATTGCCTTTGGCGCGACCAAACTGTTCGGCGTGTCGTTTGCGCTGGGTGCTTTTTTTGCCGGCATGGTGCTGCGCGAATCCGAACTGAGCCATCGCGCTGCCACCGAAACCCTGCCGCTGCGCGATGCGTTTTCGGTGCTGTTCTTTGTCTCGGTGGGGATGCTGTTCGATCCGATGGTACTGATTCATAGTCCGTGGCACGTCGTGGTCACGGTCGCCATCATCATGTTTGGCAAGTCCATCGTCGCGCTGGGGCTGGTCCTGATCATGCGCTATCCGCTCAATACCGCGCTGACGGTATCGGCCAGCCTGGCCCAGATCGGCGAATTTTCGTTCATTCTGGTGGCGCTGGGCGTCTCGCTGGGCTTGCTGCCGCAGGAAGGACAGAGCCTGATCCTGGCCGGTGCCATCATCTCGATTGCACTCAATCCAGTACTGTTCACCACCATCGAGCCGGTTCAAAACTGGCTACGCAAGCGCTCCAGCCTGGCACGCAAGCTTGAGCGGACGATGGATCCGCTGGCGGAGTTACCGACCACGACAGAACATCACAAACTGACCGGCCAGGTCGTGCTGGTCGGTTACGGCCGTGTTGGCCGGCGCCTCGCCCGTCAACTGGCAGAACAGCGCATCGAATTCGTGGTGGCAGAACAAAACCGCGACATCGTCGAGCAATTGCGTGACGAGGGCATCGCCGCCGTCGCCGGCAATGCCGCCGACTCCGCCGTGCTGATCCAGGCCCACATTGCGCGTGCCCGCTTCCTGGTCATCGCGACACCGGACACCTTCCATGTCCGCAAGATGATCGAGACCGCTCGCATGCTCAACCCGACCATCGAATGCATCGTGCGCACGCACAACGTCGAGGAAGCCGAACTGCTGCGCAAGGAACAAGTCGGCAAGGTGCTCATTGGCGAGGAGGAACTGGCGTCGGGGATGATGCGTTGCGTGATGGAGAAGATGGGGACTGTGCAGCATTGAGGTGGTGATGGTGGCGGGGTTTGGCCATCATTGGAGGTGCATTTGGTGCAATGCCCTTCGGTTATTGCACCCTAGATTCACGTAGGGTGGGCACGGCCGTATCGTGCCCACGCGAATGCGCCACCAAAGCTGGATTTGGCGGGCATTTCCTGTCCGCGCGCGTGGGCACAAAAAGCTGTGCCCACCCTACTGCAAACCCGTAGGTATAACTTCCGAAGGACATTGCGCCGACGTTACTCCAACTCTTCCAGCCGTATCCGCGTCACGCTCCCGATCACCGTCGCCAAAGCCTCGATCCGCAAGATCGCTGCATCGACACATTTCTCCTGGGTCACGTGCGTGAGGATGATGATATCGGTCTCGCTCGCTCCTTCAGCCGGCTCCTTTTGCAGCATCGCGTCGATCGAGATATCCGAGTCGGCCAGGATGCGCGTGACCGCCGCCAGCACGCCGAGCTGGTCGGCCACATGCATGCGCAGGTAGTAGCTGGTGGTGATCTCGGACATCGGCAAAATCGGCGTATCGGCCATCGCATCCGGCTGGAACGCCAGATGCGGCACACGATGGTCCGGCTGCGCAGTGAACAGCCGGGTGATGTCAACCAGGTCGGCAATGACGGCCGATGCGGTCGGCTCGGCACCGGCACCTTTGCCGTAATACATCGTCGCACCAACCGCGTCAGCCTGCACCAGCACCGCATTCATCGCGCCTTCGACATTGGCGATGAGGCGCCGCGTCGGGATCAATGTCGGATGCACGCGCAATTCGATACCAAGCGGCGTGCGTTTGGTGATGGCCAGCAGCTTGATCCGGTAACCGAGCTGTTCGGCGTAGGCGATGTCGATGCTCTGCAATTGCGTGATGCCTTCGACATGTGCCTTGGCAAACTGAACCGGAATGCCGAACGCGATCGACGCCATCAGCGTGGCCTTGTGGCCGGCATCGATGCCTTCGATATCCACGGTCGGATCAGCTTCGGCATACCCGAGCTGCATCGCCTCACTGAGCGCGGTGGTGAAGTCGATGCCTTTGTCGCGCATCTCGGAGAGGATGAAATTGGTGGTGCCGTTGATGATGCCGGCCACCCATTCAATGCGATTGGCGGTCAGGCCTTCGCGCAGTACCTTGATGATCGGAATGCCACCGGCCACCGCCGCTTCGAAGGCGACGATGACGCCCTTCTCCTGCGCTGCCTTGAAAATCTCGTTGCCATGCAGCGCCAGCAAGGCCTTGTTGGCGGTGACGACATGCTTGCCATTGGCGATGGCTTGCAGGACAAATGTCTTGGCAATGCCGTAGCCACCGATCAGTTCGATGACGATATCGATGTCGGGATGATTGATCACCAGACTGGCGTCATTAACGACTTCGCATTCGTCGTTGGTCAGCGCACGGGCGCGCTCGACGTCGAGGTCCGCGACCATCGTGATCTCGATGCGGCGACCGGCGCGCCGGCTGATTTCTTCGGCGTTGCGCTTGAGGACGGTGAATGTGCCGGCGCCGACGGTGCCGATGCCTAACAGGCCTACTTTGATGGGTTTCATAATTGTGCTCATGGTGCAGCCGACGCCATCGCCGGCCTTGTTGGATTAGGAAGTGCCGTGGCTTTTACGATAGCCGTCGAGGAAGCGCGCAATGCGTCCCATCGCGTCAGTCAGGTCATCGGTATTGGGCAGGAACACGACCCGGAAATGGTCAGGCGTCGGGCAATTGAAACCGGTGCCCTGCACGATCAGTACCCGCTCTTCGGCCAGCAGCTGGTAGGCGAAGTCCTGATCATTGGCGATAGGATACATGGCTGGATCAAGACGCGGGAACATGTACAACGCCGACTTCGGCTTGACGCAGGTCACGCCCGGTATGGCTGTCAGCAGCTTGTGCGCCAGATCACGCTGACGCAGCAGGCGACCGCCCGGACCGACCAGGTCGTTGATGCTCTGGTAGCCGCCGAGCGCGGTCTGGATCGCATACTGCCCCGGCGCATTGGCGCACAGGCGCATCGAAGTCAGCATGTTGAGACCTTCGATGTAATCGCGCGCATGTTTTTTCTGGCCCGAAACAACCATCCAGCCGGCGCGGTAGCCGCACGAGCGATAGTTTTTCGACAGGCCGTTGAAGGTGATGAACAGCACGTCGTCGGCCAGTGAGGCCATCGAGGTGTGCGTGGCACCGTCGTACAGCACCTTGTCGTAAATCTCGTCAGCGAAAATGATCAGCTGGTGCTGGCGCGCCAGCTCGACGATCTGCAGCAGCAGCGCATCCGGATACAGCGCACCGGTAGGATTGTTCGGATTGATGACGACGATGGCGCGCGTGTTGGCGTTGATCTTGCGCTTGATGTCTTCGATATCGGGGAACCAGCCAGCCTGTTCGTCGCAGACGTAGTGCACCGGATTGCCGCCCGACAGGCTGACCGCAGCGGTCCAGAGCGGATAATCCGGGGCCGGCACCAGCACTTCGTCGCCGGTATTGAGCAGCGCGTTCATGCTCATGACGATCAGCTCGGAGGCACCATTGCCGAGATACACATCCTCGATGGTGACGCCGGCGATGTTCTTTTCCTGCGTGTAGTGCATGATCGCCTTGCGTGGCGCAAACAAGCCTTTGGAATCGGTATAGCCCGACGCGTTCTGCATGTTGCGGATCATGTCCTGCACGATTTCGTCCGGGGCATCGAAACCGAACACGGCCAGATTGCCGATGTTGAGCTTGATGATCTTGTGGCCTTCGTCTTCCATCTGCTTGGCTTTTTCGAGCACGGGACCACGGATGTCATAACAGACGTCTGCCAGTTTTCTGGATTTCTGAATCGGTCGCACGGTAACGGTTCCTTCAACGGGTGGCAGTGTTTGTTGCATTGCGAAAAAAAGCTATTTTGCCGAATGCGCCGGCATTTATCAATCGCTAACACGGGGATAGTCGGACATTGAACGCTGCGGCAAGCACAAGCCGGCACATTTATGCCACGACTGCCGCTACAATGCACCCTCCGAACGTTAACCTTCCGCCGGGGCTGTACCGCATGAAGCTTCATCACACTACCACCCAGCAATACCAGACCGTGACCTCGTACGATGCCGACGGCGTCGATATCAACATGAGTCACTACACGACCAGCTTGCTGGTCATGCCAGAAATGGCACCCGTCGACTGGCCGGTATCGGCCTTCGAGGCGCTCACGACCGAACACTTTGATCACATCAACTCGCTGCAACCGGATGTCGTCATTCTCGGCACCGGAACGCAGCAGCACTTTATCCATCCGCGTCTGAGTGCCTCGCTGACCGAGCGCCGCATCGGCGTCGAATGCATGGATAACAAGGCAGCGTGCCGTACCTACAATATCCTGATGGCAGAAGGCCGCAAGGTTGCGCTGGCACTGATTTTCGAAGCACCCGCCAGCTGATGACCGATCTTTACAAATCCCGTCCCTTTGTCTGGACCCTCGCGTTCTTCTTTTGCGTCATCTGGTTTTACGCGCTCGACGCCCGCATCCTGGTGCCGACCGATGAAGGTCGCTACGCAGAAATTGCGCGCGAGATGGTGGCCACCGGTGACTGGGTCACGACCCGCCTCAACGGCATCAAGTATTTTGAAAAGCCGCCACTGCAAGTCTGGATGACGGCGCTGACCTTCGAGCTGTTTGGCCTCGGTGAATGGCAAGCACGTTTCTGGACTGGCCTGTGCGGATTGATCGGCATCGTCGCCGTCGCCTACACCGGCCGCAAGGTGTTTGGCGGGCGCGTCGGTTTCGATGCGGCGCTGGTGCTGGCATCGAGCCTGCTGTGGGCCATGCTGGGCCACATCAATACGCTCGACATGGGCTTGTCGGCGATGATGACGCTGGCACTGTGCGGCCTGCTGGTGGCGCAGCGCAATGGCGCGAGCCGCGCCGTACAACGCAACGCCATGCTGGTGTGCTGGGCTGGCATGGCGCTGGCGGTGATGTCGAAGGGACTGATCGGTGTTGTCTTGCCGGGTGCCGTGCTGTTTGTTTATACCTTTGTATCGCGCGACTGGATGATCTGGAAACGGCTGCATGCAGGCTGGGGCCTGGTGGTCTTTTTTGCGATCACGACGCCGTGGTTCGTGCTGGTGTCGCTCGACAATCCGGAATTCCTGCAATTCTTTTTCATTCACGAACACTTTCAGCGTTTCACCAGCAAGATCCATCACCGTGCCGGACCGATTTATTATTTCGTGCCGCTGCTGTTGCTCGGCATGGTGCCGTGGCTGGGCTTGCTGGCGCAGGGGTTCTGGCAAGGTGTGCGCAATCGCGGGTGCGGCTTCCAGCCTGAAAAAATGCTGCTGGTCTGGGCTGCCTTCATCTTTTTCTTTTTCAGCGTGTCGAACTCGAAGCTGCCGTCGTACATTTTGCCGATCTTCCCGGCCATTGCCTTGCTGATTGCCTGTTATTTGCGCCACGTCACGCAACGCGTGCTGGCCATCAATGCCGGCATACTGATCGCGATCGGACTGGTCGGCCTGGCGCTCTTCAATCGCATCCCGTTGCTGGCCAAATCGGCGTTCGAGTTACCGCTCTACACCGCGTATGCGCCGTGGGTTGCCGCTGGTGCAGCAATCGCTGTTGTGGGAGGCGTGCTGGCCTTGCTCGCACGCCGTCACACCGAGCGCTCGGTGCTGGTCATCGCCGTTGCCGGATTTCTGGCCAGCCAGTGCATCATGCTCGGTCATGATCCGCTCGGACGCTTTGCCGCCGGCATCGACCTGGTGCCGGCAGTGAGCGCCGAAATGACACCGCAGACCCACATGTACCTCGTCAACCGTTACGAACAGGCGCTGCCGTTCTATCTGGAACGGACCATGACGCTGGTCTCGCATGCCGACGAGATGGAGTTCGGCCTGGGTCAGCAACCGGAATTGTGGATCCCCGATCTGGAGGTCTTCGTCGCGCAATGGACCACGCGCTACGGCACCAGTGCACGCGAGATCGCGATCATGCACCCTGACACCTATCGCGACCTCAAGCAACGTGACGTACCGATGCGTGTCATCGCCAGCGATCCGCGCCGGGTCATTGTTTCCAACCAGCCGCAACCCTGATCGCCCTGCATGATGAATCTTCCCACCTTCGGTTTTATCCTGACCGGCATCTGTCTCAATGCCATCGCCCAGCTGCTGCTCAAGGCCGGCACCAACGCAGTCGGTGCCATCCATCTGACGGCCGAGAACTGGTTTTCGACCGGCATCAAACTGGCCACGCAACTGCCTATCCTCGGCGGCCTGACCTGCTACGTCGTGTCGGTGCTGGTCTGGATTATTGGCCTCTCGCGCGTCGATGTCACGATCGCCTATCCGATGCTCTCGCTGGGCTACATCATCAACGCAGTCGGCGCATGGTATTTCCTTGGCGAGATGGTGTCGATGCAGCGTATTCTCGGCATCGGCGTGATCATCGTTGGCGTGATCCTGCTAGCGCGTTCGTAACCTCCGTTTTACCTCAGCGTCGGGTTTGCCGGCGCAACCCGTTTTTATAGGCAATCGCATTCCATGACCTCTCCCCTGACGCTGCCGTTCCTGCCCTTCTCTAAGCCCACCATTGATGAAGACACCATTGCCGCCGTCGGTGATGTACTGCGCTCCGGCTGGATCACCACCGGCCCGAAAGTACAAGCCTTCGAAGCGCAACTGTCGGCCTACTTTGGCGGTCGACCGGTGCGCACCTTCAATTCCGGCACCTGCACGATGGAGATCGCGCTGCGCATCGCCGGCATCGGTCCCGGCGACGAAGTCATCACGACGCCGATCTCGTGGGTTGCCACTGCCAACGTGATCATCGAAGTCGGTGCCACGCCGGTGTTTGCCGATATCGATCCGGTCACCCGCAACATCGACCTTGATCTGGTGGAAGCAGCGATCACGCCACGCACCCGCGCGATCATTCCGGTCTACCTGTCCGGGTTGCCGGTCGACATGGACCGCCTGTATGCGATCGCCAAAAAACACAATCTGCGCGTGATCGAAGATGCCGCGCAAGCGATCGCATCGAGCTGGAAGGGCCAGCGCATCGGCGCCTTCGGCGACTTCGTCTCGTTCAGCTTTCAGGCCAACAAGAACATCACGACTTCCGAAGGCGGTTGCCTGGTCGTCAACGATGCCGCCGAAGCACGGCTGGCCGAAAAATACCGGCTGCAAGGTGTCACCCGCACCGGCTTTGATGGCCTTGATGTCGATGTCCTTGGCGGCAAATTCAACATGACCGATATCGCCGCCACCATCGGTCTTGGCCAGTTCGCTCACATCGAAGCAATCACCGCGACGCGCCGTCGTCTGGCGCGGCATTACTTCACGCTGTTCGGCAGTGACTTCGAAGCGCGCACCGGTGCCCAGTTGCCGGTGGCTGATTTCGAGAATTCGAACTGGCACATGTTCCAGCTGGTGCTGCCCGAGCGCATCACCCGCGCCGATTTCATGGAACGGATGATGGCGCTGCAGATCGGTATCGGCTATCACTATCCGGCCATCCACCTGCTGTCGCTGTATCGCGCACGCGGCTTTGCCGAAGGCATGTTCCCGGTCGCCGAACGGGTCGGCCAGCGCATCGTCTCGCTGCCGATGTTTGCCACGATGAACGAAAGCGATGTCGAACGCGCTGTCGCTGCAGTATTCTCCGTCCTTCAATAAATAGATCCGTCCCTGATGAAACCACAACTGTCCGTCGTTATCCCGATCTACAACGAAGAAGCCGGCATCGCCAAATTGTTTGCGCGCCTGTATCCGGCTCTCGATGCGCTCGGCTACAGCTACGAAGTCATCTTCGTCAACGATGGTAGCCGCGACGCCTCCGCCGCGCTGCTGGCCGACCAGTTCCGCTTGCGTCCTGACGTCACTCGCGTGGTCCTGTTCAATGGCAACTACGGCCAGCACATGGCCATCCTGGCGGGCTTTCAGGCCACCCGTGGCGAGATCACCGTCACGCTTGACGCCGACTTGCAAAATCCGCCCGAAGAAATCGGCAACCTCGTCAACAAGATGCGCGAAGGCTTCGATTATGTCGGTTCGATCCGGCGCGAACGGCAGGATTCGGCATTTCGTACCTATGCCTCGCGGGCCATGAACCGCTTGCGCGAAACACTGACGCATATCCAGATGACCGACCAGGGCAACATGCTGCGCGCCTACGGCCGCAACGTCATCGACCTGATCAACCAGTGCAGCGAAGTCAATACCTTCGTGCCGGCGCTGGCCTACACGTTTGCGCGCCATCCGACTGAAATCACCGTCGAACACGAAGAGCGCTCGGCCGGCGAATCGAAGTATTCGCTGTACAGCCTGATCCGGCTGAACTTCGATCTGATTACCGGATTCTCGCTGATGCCGCTGCAAATGTTTTCGATCTTCGGTATCGGCCTGTCGATGCTGTCGGCCGTGCTGGTGCTGATCTTGCTGGTACGCCGATTCGCCCTCGGTGCCGAGGTCGAGGGGGTGTTCACGCTGTTTGCGATTGTCTTCTTCATGATTGGCGTGATCTTGTTTGGCATCGGTCTGGTCGGTGAATATGTTGGCCGCATTTACGAACAGGTGCGTGGCCGTCCGCGCTACGTGATCCAGGCGGTGTTGCAGGAGACCCATGACCATCCGGTCAAAGTGGCCTCCGTGCCGCAGGGGCACTGATGCGCGCGGTCGTCTTTGCCTATCACAATGTCGGCGTGCGCTGCCTGCAGGTCTTGCTGGCCCGTGGCGTCGACATCGCGCTGGTCGTCACGCATCAGGACAATCCGGCCGAGACCATCTGGTTCGAGTCGGTTGCCGCGCTGTGCGC
>CANFED010000067.1 GCA_947445995.1 Oxalobacteraceae bacterium
CGCTCTTCTTCCTCCTCGCGAGCTAGCGCGATTTCGCGGATCACTGCGCCGACATCCGCCTCCTGGACTGGCGCAACAACCACGCCAGTCAGTGGTGTGTCTGGCGTTAGCAGTCCAGCCTTGTAGAGATTCCATATTTCCTTGCCGTATTGACTGGTGAGCAGTTCGGGCACGATGACACCAAAAAAATTGGCGAGGTTGCTGACGTCACGATCGAGCATGTCAGCGGCCACGCTGCTGCCGGCGGCATCAATGGCTTGCGGCAGGTCAATGATGACCGGCCCTTGCGCGTCGACGAGAATGTTGTATTCAGACAGATCGCCATGAATCACACCCGCGCACAACATGAGCACAACCTGGTGTAACAGTACAGCGTGGTATTCCAATGCCAGATCACGGGTGAGTTCGACATCGTTGAGGCGCGGTGCCGCATTTCCATCGGCTCCCGTCACCAACTCCATCAACAGCACACCTTCGAAGCAGACATAGGGAACTGGCACACGTACGCCAGCAGCAGCGAGCTTGTAGAGCGCATCGACTTCCGCATTCTGCCAGACTTCTTCGGCCATTTTTCGACCATAACGCGTGCCCTTTTCCATCGCACGGGCTTGTCGACTGTTCTTGACGCGCCGACCTTCCTGATAAGCGACCGCCTGATGAAAACTGCGTTCGTTGGCCTCCTTGTAGACCTTTGCACAGCGCACGTCGTCGCCACAACGCACCACGTACACAGTGGCTTCCTTGCCGCTCATGAGCTGGCGCATCACTTCATCGATCAGGCCTTCTTCAATCAGGGGTTGGATTCTTTTTGGGGTTTTCATGGGTATTGCCGAATGGGGTATTGGTCCGCGCTCAACTTCGCGCAGACAGAAAAAATCGACTGACCGCGTCGGCAAACAACGGCTACTGCGACACGACGAACAGGGGTGGTGTGCTACTACGCTCTGCGCTTCGTCCAGCAACAATATGCCAGACGAAGGCCGAAGTGTAACCCGCCGGCTCATGGCAGCGCGCTTTCGGACGAGGAAATAGTGATGATTCCAGAACTCAGGGCGGCTGCTGAAGACCCTGATCCCGCTACTTACCTCAAAATTCTCCCCAATCGGGACTGGTTTGAGCGGCTGACATCGCAGTCAGCTTTCTCGATACAGGCTGTTTGACGCCAACGTATTCGATGCAATCCTTCTGGGCGGTACCGCGCGTGGCGACGCATAACGGATAGCAACTTGTCTTTGTGGGGCAATCGTTGCCTGCCTTCCTGCTAACTTGAAGTGCCTCACCACGACGGCCAGCATGGCGGATTGTTCTTGCAGCGATTCGGCGGCCGATTCCTGTTATTGAAAGATACACGTCATCCACATAGGCTTGCACACCCGGAAAATATCTATTGATTTACCGAATAAAACTATTTTCAGTGAAAATAGCATTTAAATCGATTTAATTTTAAAAATATTATCAACGCACAATCCAATCTCATTCAATTTCGGAGAATACCGAGCTCAAAAAAAAAGCCCTTGTTTCCAAGGGCTTTTTCTTTTCAATCTGGCGGAGACGGTGAGATTCGAACTCACGATACAGGTATAAGCCGTATGCATCCTTAGCAGGGATGTGCCTTCGGCCACTCGGCCACGTCTCCACGCGTCAACAGGTCGTTAAACCCATTTCAGCAAGCCTCGAATCATAACTATTCGGGCCAGCTTGGTCAATCAAACATTTCAGGCACTTTCCAATTCGAAGGCCTTGTGTAGCGCACGCACGGCGAGCTCCATGTATTTTTCATCGATCAGTACCGATATCTTGATTTCGGAAGTCGAGATCATCAAGATATTGATGCCCTCTTCCGACAAAGTGCGGAACATTTGCGAGGCAATACCAACGTGGCTGCGCATGCCGACACCAACGACAGACACTTTAGAGACCTTGGCATCGCCGGCGATACTTCCCGCGCCGATATGCTCCTTGACGCTGGCATTAAGCACCTCCATCGAACGCTGATACTCGCCACGCGCCACGGTGAATGTGAAGTCTGTCTTGCCCGCGACTGACTGGTTCTGGATGATCATGTCGACTTCAATGTTCGCATCGGCAACTGGCCCCAGAATCTGATAGGCGATACCCGGACGATCCGGAACGCCCAGCACGGTGATCTTGGCTTCGTCACGATTGAAGGCGATACCAGTGATGGCGGCTTGTTCCATATTTGTGTCTTCCTCAAACGAAATCAGGGTTCCGGAGCGGGCTTCTATCTCCAGCGGCAACATCGGGTCAGTCATCGAAGACAGCACCCGCGTTGGCATCTTGTAATTACCAGCAAATTCTACCGAACGGATCTGCAATACTTTCGATCCGAGCGAAGCCATTTCCAGCATCTCTTCAAAGGTCACTGTGTTGAGACGACGGGCATCGGACACCACACGTGGGTCGGTAGTGTAGACGCCGTCGACGTCGGTGAAAATCAGGCACTCTTCAGCCTTCATGGCCACGGCGATCGCCACCGCCGAGGTGTCTGAACCGCCACGACCCAGCGTCGCGATATTGCCGTCAGGATCAACTCCCTGGAACCCGGTGATGATGACGATACGGCCGGCATCAAGGTCATTACGGACTTTGGCATCATCGATCGACTGGATGCGCGCCTTGGTGAAAGCCGAATCCGTCTTGATTGCAACTTGCCAGCCGGCATACGAGACCGCGTCCTTGCCGATTGCTTTTAACGCCATCGCCAGCAATGCAACCGAAACCTGCTCGCCGGTAGAAGCCAGCATATCCATTTCACGCGGATCGGGTTGCTGCATCAGCTCTTTGGCCATGCCGAGCAAACGGTTGGTTTCACCGGACATCGCCGACGGCACCACAATGACCTGATATCCCGCGTCATGCCACTTGGCAACGCGCAAAGCAACATTCTTGATGCGCTCGGTCGAGCCCATCGATGTGCCACCATATTTATGAACGATTAATGCCATAGGAATGAGGGTAAATACTGCGTGCGTTAAAAAAGGTAATCAAAAAACGAGTCGCCGACTGTACCCGCTGCGAGTCCAAATGACAAGTGCCGTGGCGGCATCAATCCGTCGCAAAGACCCAGCGCAGGGCGATTCGCGGCTCGTCTGCTGTGCTGAAATGGTGGCAATCCATGCCAACGCCAGCGGCAAACAACAACTTCTTGCCGACCCGAACGACCGGCAAGCGCTCGCGCTCCCACGCCGGGACATTGCCTGCCTGATAGTGATACTTAAGAGCACGGGTCGAACGGTTAATCGCAGGTTTGAGACGCTCACCGCCGCTGCGCAAACTGATTGCCAGCGCCTGCTCGCTCAACCAGCTCGCGGCAACGCCCTGCTCCGCTCCTTCGAACAATAGCGCACCGTTCAAGTCGGGAAAA
Organism: Oxalobacteraceae bacterium; assembly: GCA_947445995.1. Taxonomy (GTDB): domain Bacteria; phylum Pseudomonadota; class Gammaproteobacteria; order Burkholderiales; family Burkholderiaceae_D; genus Actimicrobium. The sequence goes on from CANFED010000067.1 coordinate 3,386, forward strand.
TCCAGCCGGGCTTCCCCGTGCCAGTGAAAGCCGATGACCGGCAATTCCTCCGGATCAAACTCGATCCGGTGCGGCGTGATGAACACGTGGTCGCGATGGCGCCGAATGTGGCAATCGGCATGCGTGACACACAGCTGGGCGTCGGGCTTGGCCTCGAATAACTGGGTGCGCATTTCATGCAGCCACGATGTCGACGGCATGCGTACGCCACGCGAACCAAACCAGTAGCGCAGCAGGTTGTCGGCACGATCGGCGCTGAGTGTCCGCAAACGGCTGATGTCGAGTGCTTCGCCGGCGACACACAACGCGAGGTCTTGCGTAGCCAGTTCGATCAGCAGACGTTGCGCTGCCTGAGCGTGGCCGGCGGTGCGTGCTAGACGATGCTGGAAGCCGGGGAAAAATTTTGATAGCGCCGGCATCACTTCATGACGCAACGCATTACGGGCATAGCGCGTATCGAGGTTGGACGCATCATCGACATGGGCAATCGCCTCCCTGGCGACAAATCCGGCCAACTGCTCGCGCGACAGCGACAATAACGGACGCGCCATCACCAGTGTCGAATCCCCCAGCAGATCGGGAGCGCAATTTGCCGTGTCCATGCCCGACAAACCGGCCACGCCAGAGCCACGCAACAGCTGCAGCAAAACGGTTTCGGCCTGGTCATCCTGATGATGCGCGGTCAGCAGCAAAGGCACATTATGATCGCGACACATCGCCCCAAGTGCCGCATAACGACTACTACGCGCCGCTGCCTCGATGCCACTGGCACCGGCGTCGTCCAGCTGCACGCGCTGCGCGGCAAAAGTGATGCCGAGACGAGCGCATTCACTGGCGCAATGCTGCAGCCATGTATCAGCGTCCGCGCTCAGACCATGATGAACGTGAAAAGCGAACAAGCGTGTGCCGCTTTTTTGTGCATGCCGGTGCGCCAGATGCAGCAGCGCCGATGAATCAAGGCCTCCGCTGTAAGCGATCGCCAGCATGTCACCCGAAGCCGGAGCAGAAAGGACAACGCGCGCCCGGATAGTTGCAAGTGCGCGTTCGAAGACATCATCGATGCCAGGTGTTTGCTGATTTTTCAAGACGAATTACAACCTCATTCCGGCGCAGCGATTTCCTTGAATTTGCCATAGCTCAACAGCTTGTCATGGCGCGCCGCAATCAAGTCCTTGGTCTTGATCCCGGTGAACTGGCGCAGCGTATCGGCCAGTGCACGCTTGAGCATCGAGGCCATCAGCTTGGGATCACGGTGCGCGCCACCGAGCGGCTCGTTGATGATCTTGTCGATCAGGTTCAGGGATTTCAGCCGGTGCGCGGTCAACCCGAGCGCTTCGGCAGCATCCGATGCCCGCTCGGCCGTCTTCCACAAAATCGACGCGCAACCTTCGGGGGAAATCACCGAGTAAGTCGCGTATTGCAACATCAGCACCGCATCACCCACCGCAATGGCCAACGCACCGCCGGAGCCGCCTTCACCAATAATGGTTGCGATCAGCGGCACTTTCAGCTCGGCCATCGCGTACAGGTTGTGACCGATCGCTTCGGATTGGCCACGCTCTTCGGCATCGATACCAGGAAACGCTCCGGGCGTGTCGACAAACGTGAATATCGGCAAGCCGAATTTCTCGGCGACTTTCATCAGTCGCAGCGCCTTGCGATAGCCTTCGGGCTTGGGCATGCCGAAGTTGCGCAGCGCACGCTCCTTGGTGTCGCGGCCTTTCTGATGACCAATCACCATGCAGGCCTGGCCATTGAAGCGCGCCAGACCGCCGACGATCGACAGGTCATCCGCATAACTGCGGTCGCCGTGCAGCTCATGGAAATCGGTAAAGATCTCGTTGACGTAATCCATCGTGTACGGTCGCTGCGGATGGCGCGCGATCTGCGACACTTGCCAGGGCGTGAGCTTGGCATAAATGTCTTTGGTCAACTGCTGGCTCTTTTTGGCCAGTCGGTCGATCTCTTCCGAAATATCAACGGCAGAATCGTCCTGCACAAAACGCAATTCTTCGATCTTCGAATCGAGTTCGGCGATCGGCGTTTCAAATGACAGGAAAGTTGTTTTTGTCATCGTGTTCCCTTTTTGTTTCAACACATGGTAAATCGGAAAACCCGGAAAAACATCAGTACGTGACCGGCACCGGTTCAAGGCTACGCCACAAATACCAGGTAGCAACCGTGCGCCAGGGTTCCCAATTAGCCGATACCTCGCGGGCATCGCTACGTGACACCGGTTCGCCAGAAAAATAATTCAGGCTGATGCCGTTGAGCAGGCCAACGTCGTCCAGGGGCAGGATATTGGGACGCTGCAGATTAAAGATCAAGAACATTTCGGCGGTCCAGCGACCGATGCCACGAATCTGGATCAGTTCGGCGATGACCGCTTCATCATCCATTTCTGCCCATTTGTCCGCATGGACGCGCTTGGCCTTGAAATGCTCTGCCAGGTCGATAATGTAATCCGCCTTGCGCTTGGACAATCCGCAACCGGCCAGATCTGCCGCCCCGGCCTTGACTACTTGAGCCGGAGTTGACTTCGGACACACCAGCAGAAAACGCTGCCATGCCGCCTCGGCAGATTTCACCGAAATCTGCTGTCCGATGATAGAGCGTGCCAGTGTCACGAATGGTTCTCCGCGCCCGGTCAGGTGGACATCGCCAAATTGCGGGATCAGTTTGCGCATGATGCGATCGCGCTTCATCAGTTCGATCTTGGCATCGTCCCAGTAAGTCGGCGCACCCAGTTGCCCGCCCGCTTCCGTCAAATTTGCCATGCCGCCTACGCCCTTCGCCATTCGGTGATGTTGCCCGGTTTGTCTTCCAGGAGGATACCAGCGGCGACCAGTTCATCGCGCAGACGGTCCGCAGTCGCGTAATCACGGGCAAGCTTGGCGGCAATACGCGCGGCAATTTTTTCTTCGATCTGCGTGTTGTCCTCGTCGCTAAACGCCGCCCCGTGCGCGCCCTGCAGGAACTCCTGCGGGCTGCGTTCGAGCAGACCCAGCACCGCGGCCAGACTGCGCAATTGCCCGGCCAGCGCCGCATCACCGCTGCGATTGATGTCGGTGGTCAGATCGAACAGCACGGCCAATGCCAGCGGCGTGTTGAAGTCGTCATCCATCGCTTCGGCGAAACGCCGGGGATACGGCAATGTCCAGTCCAGTTCGACCTTCGACGGCACCACGTCCTTGAGTGCCTTGTACAACCGTGTCAGCGCCACCCGCGCATCATCAAGATGCGTGTCAGAGTAATTTAACGGACTGCGGTAGTGCGCTCGCAGGATGAAGAAGCGCAAGACTTCGGCATCATATTTCGCCAGCACGTCACGGATCAGGAAAAAATTGTCGAGCGACTTGGACATTTTTTCGTTGTCGATGCGGACATGTCCGTTGTGCAGCCAGTAATTGGCAAATGGCTTGCCGCTGGCCCCTTCGGACTGGGCAATTTCGTTTTCGTGATGCGGGAATTGCAGGTCGGTACCACCGCCGTGAATATCGAATTGTTCGCCGAGCAGCGCGCACGCCATGGCAGAGCATTCGATATGCCAACCGGGTCGACCGGCTCCCCAGGGCGACGACCATTTAGCATCGTCAGGCTCGCTCTCCTTGGCCGCTTTCCAGAGTACGAAATCAAGCGGGTCGCGCTTGCCAGTGTTGACATCAACCCGCTCTCCGGCCCGCAAATCGTCGAGCGACTTGCCAGACAATTTGCCGTAACCGGGAAAATCACGGACTGAATAATTCACGTCGCCATCATCTCCCTGGTAAGCCAGACCCTTTGCCTGAAGACGCGAGATCATGTCGAGCATCTGCGGCACGTAGTGGGTGGCACGCGGCTCATCGGTCGGTGGCAGAATGCCCAGTGCCGCGGTATCCTCGGCCATCGCATCGATGAAACGACGGGTCAGCGCTGCAATCGGCTCGCCATTTTCGACGGCACGGCGAATAATCTTGTCGTCGATATCGGTAATGTTACGTACGTAAGTGACGCTGTAGCCGGTTGCCCGCAACCAGCGATACACGACATCGAAGGCCATCATCATCCGGCCATGGCCAATGTGACAGTAATCGTAGATCGTCATGCCGCAGACGTACATGCTTACCTGACCTGGAACGATCGGCGTAAATAGCTGTTTTTCACGCGCCAGCGTGTTGTAGATTTTCAGGGGAGTCATAGGGAATTTCCGGCTTCGGAAGGTTGAGTTCATGGCTGGTGTCGGTGAATATCTCGAGCCGGTGACGCTGCCCGAGAGGCATGAAAGACGCGCTCGCCAAAACCCTTCTAGTTGGCTAATTTTGATAGTATGTTGCTTTCCGCAGAAGTATATCACCTAAAAAAACCATGCAACTCACGCCCCGACAGTCGATTCCGCCGAGCCTGAACTCAAGCTTCGGCAAAATCCTAGCAATTTCCATGCTTTCTGCAGCGCTGTTCACACCGCTTGCTTTCGCCGACAGCATGACCGATATCAATACATTGATCCGCGCTGGACAGTTCGGTGAAGCGCTAACGAAAGTCGACACCGCGTTGATACAGACGCCGCGCGACAAACAGTTGCGCTTCATGAAGGGCGTGATCCTGACGGAACAGAACAAGCCTGGCGAAGCAATTGTCGTCTTCACCAAGATGACTGAAGATTTCCCGGAGTTGCCGGAGCCTTACAACAACCTCGCCGTGCTGTTTGCAGCAGGCGGCCAGTATGACAAGGCCCGTGCCTCGCTGGAAATGGCGATTCGCACCAATCCGACTTACTCCACCGCCCATGAAAACCTGGGCGACGTGTATGCCAAGCTCGCTAGCCAGGCGTATGACAAGGCACTCCAACTCGATTCTGCCAACACGACCGCCAAAACCAAACTGACGATGGTCCGCACGCTGGTTGGCAACAATACCGGCGGCACCAATCCGAAAACTGGCGCGCCTGCTACGGCAACCGCTCCGGTTGCCATAGCGCAGGCCAAGCCTGCACCGGAAGTCGCAAAAGCACCGGCACCGATGCCTGCACCGGCACCAGTCGTGATTGCTAAAATCGAACCCAAACCTGCAATCAAGGTGGAAGCAAAGCCAGAGCCAAAGGCCGAAGTCGCCAAGGTCGAGCCAAAACCAAAGCCTGAACCGAAGCCGGTGGCGAAAGCACCCGTCGTCAACGCTGACCAGGAAGACATCACCAACGTGATTTACAGCTGGGCCAAGGCATGGGCTGCCGAGGATGTCACGGCATACCTTGGTTATTACGCGAACGACTTCCAGCCTGCCAATGGCATATCGCGCAAAGCCTGGGTCGACCAGCGCCACGCGCGCATCAAAGGCAATGACAACATCACCATCAAGATCGGCACACCGAAAGTCACCGTCGCCGGCAATACCGCAACAGCGAAATTCCAACAGGAGTACGACTCCAAGCAAGTGCATTCGAACGCGCCAAAAACGATGGTCATGACCAGGCAGGGTAATAAATGGTTGATCCAGCAGGAGCGTACGGGTAGCTAATGGTCGGCTTGATGAAATACCTGAAGGCGGCGAAAAACCTGGTCGGTCATTTTCTGATACCAGCACTACTGGTCACGCCATGTCTGGCAGTAGCGCCGATCGCAGCGGCTGCTTCACGCGTGCCGTCGCTGCCGCAAGTGACAGGCAACTCCGACCCTGATTCGCAACTGATCGCCATCTACAAAGACCTGGCTGCCAATAATTTGCGGCAGGCTCAATCGAAGGCCGATGCACTGGTCGTCGCTTATCCCAACTTCCTGCTTGGGCAACTGGTCCGTGGCGACTTGCTGATGATGCATACCGGCCCGGTCACCGGTCTGGGAACCCACTCGAATGGCGACCGCGAAAAACTCGATGACTTGCGTGAAGAAGCAATGGTGCGGCTCAATTCGCTGCGCGAACGGCCCGACCCGGATCTGTTACCGCGTGCACTGTTGAAGTTGCGCGATGACCAGCGCTATGCGCTCGTCGTCGACACCAAGCGCTCGCGCCTCTACGTGTACCAGAACACGCGCGGGCAGATCAAGCTGATGACCGATTACTACATCACGCAGGGCAAACTGGGCAGCAACAAGCTCAAGGAAGGCGACCAGAAAACGCCGGTCGGTGTCTATTACATCACCGGCCGACTGGGCCGCAACCGGCTGCCAGACTTCTATGGTGCCGGTGCACTGCCCATCAATTATCCGAACGAGTGGGATCGCGTCAACGGACGCAGCGGTTCCGGTATCTGGCTGCATGGCACGCCATCGACCAGCTACAGCCGGCCACCGCTGGCGTCGGATGGCTGCGTGGTACTGACCAATCCCGACCTCATCAAGCTGTTTCGCACCGTCGATCCGGGCAAGACGCCTGTCGTTATCAGCGAACAGGTAGAATTCGTCTCGAAGAAAGCGCTGACGATAGAACGCGATGCCGCAGATGGGCTGCTTGACGAATGGCGACGCGATCTCGAAAGTCTGAGTACCACGCGTTTCATGAACAACTACTCGGCGCAATTCAAGTCGGCGCTGGGCGAAGACCTGGCAACCTGGTCCGCCAAGCATGTGCAAACAATGGCCGGCATCACGGCGATGAGCATCAAGCTGCAGGACGTGACGATCTTCTCGTATCCGGGTCAAAAGGGATTGATTGTCAGCACGTTCACGCAGGCGTCCTCGTTGGGCAAGCGACATACATCGCAACGCAAGCGCCAGTACTGGGCCAAAGAAGGCCGGAGCTGGAAAATCGTTTATGAAGGCATACTTTAAGGGAATCCAGATGCAGAACAAACGCCGACAACTGACCGCTCTGATCGCTGCACTGACATTGTCGGCCAGCACATTCGTCGCCTACGCCGCTGACGCGCCCAAGGTCTTGCTCAAGACCAGCATGGGCGACATCGTGCTCGAACTCAATGCCGAGAAAGCACCGGTCTCCGTCGATAACTTCCTGAAATACGTCAAGAGCGGTCACTACAAAGGAACCATCTTCCATCGCGTGATTGACGGCTTCATGATTCAGGGTGGCGGCTTCGACAAGAACATGAACCAGAAGCAGGCCAGCGCGCCGATCAAGAACGAAGGCAACAATGGCCTGAAGAATGACGCGTACACGGTCGCCATGGCGCGCACCGGTGATCCGGATTCTGCGACTGCCCAATTTTTCATCAATGTCAATAACAATGGCATGCTCGATTATCCGGGTCGTGACGGTTACGGCTATGCGGTATTCGGCAAGGTCGTTGCAGGCCAGGACGTGGTCGACAAGATCCGTCGCGTACCGACCAAAGATGCGGCGATGTACCAGAACGTACCGCAAACACCCATCGTGATCGAAAGTGCGACGCTAACCAAATAAGCGCACTGATCTCCACCCACCCTTTCAGACCACAAAGAGGTAATTCATGGCAGTCATCATCACCACCAACCACGGCGACATCAAGCTCGAACTCGATGCAGAGAAAGCACCGAAGACCGTTGAGAACTTCCTTGCCTATGTCAATGCAGGCCATTATTCGAACACGATTTTTCATCGCGTCATCGATGGCTTCATGATCCAGGGCGGCGGTTTCGAGCCAGGCATGAAACAGAAAGCCACCAAGGCACCGGTCGAAAACGAAGCCAAGAACGGCCTGAAAAATGTCGAGTACAGCGTCGCGATGGCGCGCACGTCGGACCCGCATTCGGCGTCGGCACAATTTTTTATCAACATCAAGAACAACAGCTTCCTCGACTATCCCGGTCAGGACGGTTGGGGTTATTGCGTGTTCGGCAAAGTGGTCGAAGGCGCTGATGTCGTCGACAAGATCAAGTCCGTCAAAACCAGCCGTTCAGGCATGTCGGCCGACGTGCCAGTCGAAGATGTCGTGATCGAAAAAGTCACCGTGGTCTGATGCTTCCTTGCAAAGCATGACCACCACTGACACAGTGAACGAAGCGCAACCGGAAATGGTTGCGCTTTTTGTTTCCGACATCCATTTGAAAGAGTCGATGCCAGCCACGATCGCGGCTTTCATCGACTTCCTCCAGCGTCAAGGCGCGCGTGCAAAACAACTCTATCTGTTGGGCGACCTATTCGAATACTGGGCGGGGGATGATGACATCGCGCCACCGCTGCATCGCCAGATCGTGACCGAACTGCGCGCACTGAGTGACGCTGGTACCGCGTTATTCTGGCTAGCAGGTAACCGCGACTTCCTGGTCGGCCCCGCATTTGCCCGCGCTACAGGCATCACCCTGCTGCCTGACGGCACGGTCGTCGAGATAGCTGGCCGCCAGATTGTGCTGGCGCATGGCGATGCGCAGTGCACCGATGACACCGGCTATATCGCGTTTCGCAATGAAGTCCGGCAAACGCAGTGGCAACAGGATTTTCTGGCGATGCCGCTGGCGCAACGCAAGGCCATCATCGCCGGCATGCGCACGCAAAGCCGCGATGCGCAGAGCACGAAGAGCGCCGACATCATGGACGTCAATCCTCACGCCATTGATGCACTGTTCAGCGCGACGGACACGACCTTGATGATCCACGGGCACACGCACCGCCCTGCCACGCATCGTGATGCTGCCGGACGCACAAGGCATGTTCTGCCGGACTGGGATTGCGAAGCCGAGCCACCACGCGGCGGCTGGATCGGGCTGGATACAGCTGGTCAGATACGACGTTTCGACGTCGCTGGCAAGCCAGTCCGGCTTTAATCGAACTGCTGCCTGAAGAGCGCGAACTGTGCCGTCAGGTCGTCCAATCCTGCGCGTAGCTGGGTGATTTCGGCCTCCAGTTGCGACAGCCGATCGCCCGTGCCTTCCACTTTGACCTTGCCTGAAAATGCACTGGCAATCTCCTGTTGCTCGACGAAGGACTCGCCTGCCAGCAACGGCGCATAGCGTCCGCGCGCCAGCTTGGTGACCAGTGGCGGGTATTTGTCGATCAAAAATTGCAGACACGCTTCAACCTGCTCGATGGTCTCGAACGCGTGCAGGCGTTCACAGCGTGCACGAATTTCTCCGGCAGTTTGTATGCCACGCAGCATCAGTACCGTGAGCACCGCCAGCTTGTCCGGTTCCAGCGTCCACTTGATGCGCATCCGGTGCTCGAACTTGGCAACCCGCGCCCCGGCCTGGCTCACTTCGGCGACCAGCTTGCGTTGCATCAATCGCTGCAACACGTCGTGGACAGCGGCATCGCTGAGCGTCATCACCGGATCGCGACTCGACAATTGATTGCAGCCATTCGTCAGTGCATTGAGTGACAGCGGATACGCATCCGGCGTTGTTGCTTCCTTTTCGGACAGCACCGCAAGAACGCGGATCTCAAGCTGATCGAGGATGTCCTGCTGATCTTCGGATGTCATGACGCCCTGCCTTATTCGACCATGCGGTTCAGAGATGCGGGATCGAACTTGTCGAGCTCCGGCATGGTTTCGCACCCGATGCCGGCGCACTTGAGCGCGGCAAGAATCTTGCTGATCTGGTGTTCCTGTGTGGCGGCGTTATCGATCAGGCCATGCAGCGCCTTCGACAGCGGATCGTCGCCGTTCGGCGAGACGCCATAGGCAGCGAACAGGCGTGCGGCGGCGTCTTCCTGCGGACTGCGGGTCTGCTTGAGGACAATGCGTGCCGGATTGCCGACGGCGGTCGCGCCGGGCGGCACTTCCTTGACCACAACAGCGTTCGATCCGACCTTCGCACCCGCCCCGACCGTGAAGCCGCCGAGCACTTGCGCACCAGCGCCGATGATCACGCCAGCAGCCAGCGTCGGATGCCGCTTGGTGCCCTTGTTGAGCGATGTGCCGCCCAGCGTGACACCCTGATAGATCGTGCAATCGTCACCGACGTCGGCGGTCTCGCCGATGACCACGCCGAAACCGTGATCGATGAAGACGCGCCGGCCGATCGTGGCACCGGGATGGATTTCAATACCGGTGAGTATGCGAGCCAGATAGGCGATGAACCGGCCGAACCACTTCAGGCCGTGCTGCCAGCACCAGCCGGCAGCCCGATGCAGCATGATCGCGTGCAGACCCGGATAACAGGTCAGCACCTCCCACGCATTGCGCGCGGCAGGGTCACGATCGATGATACTGGCGATGTCTTCACGGAGGCGACTGAACATGGAGGGATTACGCTGATAAAAAAGAATAACGATGGTAACCGTTTAAGGAAAAGCCGTTGCGTGGGCACGCGTGCCCGTGCGAACAAAACGATCGGATTCGACCGCCACGTAGGGTGGGCACAGCCTTACCGTGCCCACGCGGACACAACAGCGAACGATCGGATTTGACCGCGTCGACCAGAGCGCACGCGTGGGCACGACAAAGCCGTGCCCACGCTGCTAGCCCTTGACCAGGCGCTGCCGGCGCGCCTCGAACAGGCACACGCCCGACGCAACCGACACGTTCAGGCTTTCGACCGCACCGAACATCGGGATGTGTACAAGGAAGTCGCAG
>CANFED010000068.1 GCA_947445995.1 Oxalobacteraceae bacterium
CCACTGGTCAGGCTGACCAATCTTGGAATCCGTCAGGTCCGTCCGGACCTGATCGAAGCCGCTCGTGCCTATGGAGCATCACCTGCCCAGATGCTCCTCAAAGTGCAGTTACCACTGGCCCTGCCGTCGATCATGGCCGGCGTTAATCAGACGCTGATGCTGTCGTTGTCTATGGTGGTGATCGCTTCGATGATTGCCGTTGGCGGACTCGGACAAATGGTCTTGCGCGGTATCGGTCGTCTTGACATGGGACTGGCGACTGTCGGTGGTCTCGGCATCGTCTTGCTGGCGATTTCGCTGGACCGGATCACGCAAGCCGCCGGCCAGTCACGCCGTGGCGTGCGCCATTGGTATGAAACCGGGCCGATCGGCTTTTTTTACCGGATGCGGCCTGCCAGCAAGATTGAGCATTCCGCAGCACCTGCAACCACATTGCCGGGGACGAACAAGTCACCGGTGCCAGCGGCAGCAGGTATCGCAACCTGAGTGAATTTGAACATCTAAAAGAAATCAACGAAAAATCTCCATCATTAAAAAGGAATAAACCAATGACATTTTTAACCGCACGTCATTACCTAGGCGCAATGCTGATAGCAATGAGCTTCGCCGCACCGGCCTCTGCCGCCGACCTGCCGGGCAAAGGCATCAAGGTACTGCCAGTACAGAACACGATTGCCGAAGAGACGTTCCAGACCCTGCTCGTTACCAAAGCACTGAAAAAACTGGGCTACGACGTCCAGTCAATTAAGGAAATTGCTCCACCGACGGCCCATATCGCCGTCGCCAATGGCGACGCCACCTTCATGGCCGATCACTGGAATCCATTGCATGAAGCGTTTTATCAAAACGCCGGTGGCGATGCCAAGCTCTCGCGGACCGGTGTGTACTCGGACAATTCGGCACAAGGTTATCTGATCGACAGAGCGACCGCCACCAAGTACAACATCACCAACATCAGCCAGTTTGCTGATCCTAAAATTGCCAAGCTGTTTGATACCGATGGCGATGGCACCGCTGACCTGACCGGTTGCGATCCAGGCTGGGGCTGCGAAGCCGTGATCGAACATCAACTGACGGCGTTCAAGCTGCGCGGTTCGATTACACACAAACAAGGTAGTTATTCGGCGCTGATCGCCGATACGATTACCCGCCACAAGGAAGGCAAACCGATTTTCTATTACACGTGGACGCCGTACTGGGTTAGCGGTGTGATGGTTCCGGGTCGCGATGTGGTCTGGCTGGAAGTCCCGTTTTCGTCACTCCCCGGCGATCAAGCCAAGACTGATACGAAACTGCCGAACGGCAAGAACTACGGTTTTGTCGTGAACAAGCAAAACATCGTTGCCAATAAAGTCTTCGTGGATGCCAACCCGGCCGCGGCCAAGCTGTTTTCGTTAATGAAACTGCCAATGGCTGATATCAGTGCCGAGAACATGCGCATGAACAAAGGCGAAGGATCAACAGCTGATATCGAACGCCATACCAATGGCTGGATCAAGGCACACCAGGCGTTGTTTGATGGCTGGATTGCCCAGTCACTCGCTGCTGCAAAAAAATAATAACGGAGAAATGAAAAAATGAAAAAATCAATCAGCATCCTGGCACTGGGCGTTCTGTCCGGCATATCTGGCACGGCCAGTGCACAGACGTCCAACGTACAAATATACGGTTATATCGACCTCAGCGTGGTCAAGGAATCAGGCAAATCGCCTCGCCTTGACCGCGGCCAGAATAACTGGCTCGGCTTCAGGGGCGCCGAGCAACTCGGTGGTGACCTGTCAGCCATTTTCAATCTCCAGATGCGTTTCAATCCGGATACCGGCGGTCAGGAAAAATCGACCGCTCTTTTTCAGGGCGAAACGACAGTCGGACTGGCCAGTAAGCGTTTCGGCACAGTCCGTCTGGGGCGCGCACTGACACCGCTGTGGGCAAAGAAGTGGATCTATGATCCATGGGCTGACAGCGCGTTCAACGGTTCGCTGGCCAACTACAACGGCGACTTCAATAGCGATGGTCTGGTCACGGTCGACTATCACAATTATTCACGCGCCAGCAATGCCGTGTATTACAGCACGCCAGACATGGCAGGCTTTTCGGTTCATGTCGATGCTGAAATCGAGCGTGCGGTCGGGGACGATCCAGCAAAGACACTGGCCGAAACGCGCCAGAAAGGCGTTTCGCTGAACTACGCCAACGGTGGTTTGACGACAATGCTGTCCTACGAAAAAAATCATATCGATAGCGACATCACTTATGTCGCCGGCGGGTACACGTTTGGTGCGATGACCTTGCTCGGTTCTTACTCCGAAACTAAGTTTGCACGTAGCAACAACAAGCTCACCAGCATGATGGTGGCGGGGACGTACCTGGTCGGGATCGATACCGTTCGTGGCGGCTACGGCAAAATCAAGGAAAGCGGCAACGACAAGTTCACCGTCGGAATCAACCATCCCTTGTCGAAGCGGACCAATATCTACGCGGATCTGTATCGTGAAGAACTGGTTGACGTAGGCACTACCGGGGTTGCACTCGGAATTACCCATACGTTTTAAATCAGGAATAGCACTGCCTCGTAGCGGGGCTAGCTGAATAAAAAATGCCAGGCCGCGTGCCTGGCATTTTTTATTGGTACGTCAAGTCGCGCCTGACTGACAATTAAATGACAATTCATGCCACGGTAATATTAGTTTTTTATACTCGCCGGTAGTCAGGTTTCTTCCTGTCCCGCCGGTACCCACCGGCTGCCATTGCATCCAACTGTGGGAAATAAAAACATGTCCGATCTGCCGCAAGCTTCCCGTCGCCAGCTGCTCAAATTTTTGGGCTGCGCCCCCATGCTCCCTTTGGGCGCTTTTGCGACCACGTCGTTGCTCGCCGGTTGCGGCGGCACGAGCTCATCGGCGGCACCATCGATTACCGACTTCCTGTCGGTGTCGTTCACGTCAATGCCAGCACCGTCGCTGACGAATGCAAAGGAAATGGCAACGACTACCGCCGGCTCCAGCATGAATGTTCTGTACAGCGACAACACGACGGTCAGTTACAAGCTGTCGTACCAGCCGTTCTTTATTACCGGCGACATGGTTTCCAATGGTGCCGGCGGCACCGTTCTCAGCGGCGGCTATGTCGATATCAACAACCTGCCAATCATCGACCGTTCAGTTGCAGGCAAGACACCACAGTTTTATTCGGATGCACCGGACGGCACCTCGCTGCTGGCGCTGGCTAGTCCGACCGTGACCGGCATCAAGGGAAAAGCCGTGTTCGCCGTCGTCCAGTTCGAATACACGACCCGCGACCAGGCTGGTGTGAGTCAATACGGCAGACTGCCCTCCCCGATTGCCGTGTTGACGCTGGATCAGGATCAGACCACCGGCAAGCTCACGCTGGTCAGCTATCACAACGTTAATACCTCCAGCGTACATGGCCTTTGGATCACCTGTGGTTCCAGCCTGTCGCCTTGGAACACCCATCTGTCGAGCGAAGAATACGAACCGGATGCCACCATCGCCGCGACCGATTCGCAGTTCAAGGCCTTTAGCAAGAACCTGTTTGGCGACGAATTAAAGGCCAACCCGTACCACTATGGCCATCTGCCCGAAGTCACCGTGAATCCTGACGGTACCGGTTCAATTAAAAAGCATTACTGCCTTGGCCGCATCTCGCATGAACTGGTGCAAGTGATGCCGGACAACCGCACCGTCCTGATGGGCGATGACGCCACCAACAGCGGCCTGTTCGTGTTTGTCGCTGACCGCGAAAAAGACCTGTCGGCAGGTACCTTGTACGTCGGCAAACTCGACATCGGCTTCTCGATTGATCCGGCCGCACCGGGTGCCGCCATCACGTGGATCAACCTTGGTCACGCCACCAGCGCAGAAATCGAAGGACTGGCCAGTTCACTGAAGTCCACCGACATCATGGACGTCGTGACAGTCGACCCGGCTGATCCCACCTTCACCAAGGTGTTCACCAACGGCAATGTCAACTGGATCAAGATCAAGCCCGGTATGGAAAAAGCCGCGGCATTTCTTGAAACGCATCGTTATGCCTACTATGTCGGCGGCAGCATGGGCTTCTCGAAAATGGAAGGCACAACGGTCAACGTCAAGGACAAGATCGCCTACTCGGCGCTGCAAAACATCCAGGACTCGATGATCAAGACCGGCAAAGGCTGGAACGCGGCCAGCAACATTGCTCTCGACAAGGCACTGGTAGCCGGCGGCATCATGGCCCACACGCTGACCGGTGGACAGAAAGACCGGGGCGGCGCGGCGATCAACAGCGAATGGATGCCAGTGCAGATAAAGGCCTTGTTGATGGGAGAGGACATCGCTGCCGATGCATTGGGCAACAAAGCCAATCCAGAGAAGATCGGCAATCCGGACAATATCAAGTTCTCGGAAGCCATGCGCACGCTGTTCATCGGTGAAGACAGCGGCTCGCACATCAACAATTTTGTCTGGGCCTACAACGTCGACACCAAGGTCTTGTCACGCCTTCTGTCGATGCCATCGGGAGCCGAGGCAACCGGTCTGCATGTCGCCGACAACATCAATGGCTGGACCTACATCATGAGTAATTTCCAGCATGCCGGTGACTGGAGTTCGTTGCATGCCAAAGTGCAGCCAACGCTTGATGCTTTGGTTCGTGCCAATTACAAGAACCGTTACGGTGCTGCTGTCGGTTACCTGACCGCCGATCCGGTGAACATGAAGTTATCGAAGAGCTGATTCTGGACAGTGCACCACCATGAAAAATGCCAGGCAATTGCCTGGCATTTTTTTTAGCCTGACACGCCGGACTAGTCAGTCCCGCATGTCAGGTATCAACGCATCCGCTTACTTTTTAGCGCCTAAAAACGGGTAGTCAATGTAACCACCGGCACCGCCGCCATACATCGTTGCCGGATCGGCTTCGTTCAGCGGTGCATCAGTGCGCAGGCGCTCGACCAGATCCGGGTTGGCAATGAACGGGCGACCGAAACAAATCAGATCGGCGTGTCCTGTGTCGAGCGTGCTGCCGGCCAATGCCTTGTCAAAGCCATTGTTGGCCATGTAGGCTCCATTGAACAGGCGGCGCAGGATTTGCAGGTCAAAGCCACCGGGGACTTCGCGGGTACCACCGGTCTCGCCTTCGATGACATGCAGGTAGGCCAGCTTGAACGCATTGAGCGATTCGACCACGTAGGTGAACAGCGGTTGCGGATTGCTGTCATCGATATCGCCGAACTTGCTCAGTGGCGAGATACGGACGCCGACGCGATCGCCGCCCCAGACGTCCACCACAGTGGCCATGACTTCGAGCAGCAAGCGGGCACGGTTCTCGATCGAGCCACCGTATTCGTCGGTACGCTGGTTGGTTTTATCGCGCAGGAACTGGTCGAGCAGGTAGCCATTAGCGGCATGCACTTCGACGCCATCGAAACCGGCAGCCTTGGCATTGAGTGCCGCAGTGCGGTATTGCTCGACGAGGCCAGGGAGTTCGGCGGTCTCCAGCGCACGCGGTGTCACCATTGGCACGAAACCGTCTGCGGTATATGACTTGCCTTCAGGCTTGATCGCCGATGGTGCGACTGGCAGTGCACCGTCAGGCTGAATCGACGGATGCGAAATACGGCCGACGTGCCAGAGCTGCAAGTAGATATGACCACCCTTGGCATGGACGGCATCGGTAATGCGTTTCCAGGCCAGCACCTGGCTGTCGTTGTAAATGCCAGGGGTGAGGATATAGCCTTTGCCCTGGGGTGAAATCTGGGTCGCTTCGGCGATGATCAGGCCGGCGGTTGCGCGTTGGGTGTAGTACTCGATGGCCAGTTCGCTCGGCACGTCGCCTTCAAGGGCGCGGCTCCGCGTCAGTGGTGCCATGACGATGCGGTTTTGCAGACGCAACGGGCCGAGATGCACTGCTTCAAACAGGCGTAAATCGGTATTGACTGCGGTGGGTTGCGTTGATGTCGGCATGAGAGTCCTTTATAAGATTGTGCATAGTCGCAGAAATAACCATTGCGCGCAGTGGCCCGCAAAAAACAACTGGACCCGATGTCGGGTCCGCTATGTCAAGTGACCATCACGGTAAGCAATTTTGTAACTCCACGGTCATTGGTTTGATAGATAATGACGGGCTTTTTCTGCGGATGCGACAGGACCCGCTGCACCCGGACGCAATCAGCACACTCACGTCTAGCGCGACCCCGAATGCGGTCGCCGGATCGAACCACACGCGCACCCTCTACAGGAACGAGCAACATGTTTGAATTATTCACCCCGCGTCGCGCCGGGCAATCGGTGCTGGCAGCGGGTCCGAACCGCTGGGACTGGATTTTGTTGCCGCTGGTGCTGGCGGTCATTGCCGGGCTTGCCTTTGGTGCCATGCAAATGTCTCGCCCATTCATCGTCGGCCAGCCGACACCCATTTCGCTGGACCCCGAATACCTGCCCTATTATTTGCTGCGTACGATGCTGCGCATGTTCACGGCACTGGCCTGTTCGCTGCTGTTTAGCTTTGCATTCGCGGCCATCGCGGTCAAATATCGCGCCGCCGAAAAAATCATGGTGCCGATGCTCGACATTTTGCAATCGGTGCCTATCCTTGGTTTTCAGGCGATCGCCATCGCGCCGTTCATCCTGCTTTTTCCCGGCAACCTGCTGGGCGTCGAGTGTGCGGCGATCTTCGCGATTTTCACGTCACAGGCGTGGAACATGGCATTTAGCCTGTATCAGTCGATGCGCACGGTGCCGCCCGAACTGAGCGAGGCGGCACGGGTATTCCGGCTGTCGGGCTGGCAGCGTTTCTGGCGTCTCGAACTGCCGTTCGCGATGCCCGGCCTGCTTTGGAACATGATGATGTCGATGTCGGGTGGCTGGTTTTTTCTGGTCGCTGCCGAGGCGATCATGGTGGGCGGGCAAGACATCAAACTGCCTGGCATCGGTGCCTATATCGCGATGGCGATCGAAGCCGAGAACGGTCGCGCAATTGCCTACGCCATCGGTGCCATGCTGTTCGGGATCACGCTGTACGACCAACTGTTTTTCCGGCCGCTGCTGGCCTGGGCCGACAAATTCCGTTTCGAGGAAACACAGGGCGACAGCGCGCAACGTTCGTGGTTGCTGGACTGGGGCCGGCGCAGCCTGTGGATTCGCGAACTCACCGGCCGCTTCTGGCGCATGATGAGCAGCACCTTGAGCTGGTTCAGCCTGCGCCCGGAGCCTGCTGCGCCGACCGCGCGTTCAGAAACCCGCAGCAAATCGATTGCCCGCGCATGGGACGTGACCATCGTCCTGCTGTCGCTGGCAGCGGCATACTGGCTGGTGACGTTTGTACGCAGCGATGTTGGCTGGCGCGAAGCGTTGCATGTGGTTGGCCTGGGCTTGGTCACACTGGCACGCGTGATGCTGCTGATCGCGCTGGCTTCGCTGGTCTGGGTGCCGATTGCCGTCTGGATTGGCTTGCGCCCGCAGTATTCGCAACGGGTCCAGGCGCTGGCGCAATTCCTCGCCGCCTTTCCGGTCAACCTGATGTTCCCGATTGTGGTGTTCGTGCTGGTCACGTTCAAGCTCAATGCCAATATCTGGCTCAGTCCGCTGATGGTATTCGGCACCCAGTGGTACATCCTGTTCAACGTCGTGGCGGGTGCCTCGATGATCCCCAACGAATTGCGACTGGCCTCCGACAACCTCGGCCTCAAAGGCTGGCTGAAATGGAAGCGGGTCTATCTGCCAGCGATCTTCCCGGCCTACGTGACCGGTGCCATCACCGCCAGCGGCGGCTCGTGGAATGCCAGCATCGTGGCCGAATACGTCACCTGGGGCAAAACCACGCTGATCGCCGACGGCCTGGGCAGTTATATCAAGCAGATGACCGATGCCGGCGACTTCCACCGGATTGCGCTCGGCATTGGCGTAATGTGTATTTTTGTGATGTTGTTGAACCGGTTCTTCTGGCGCAGGCTGTACTCGCTCGCCGAAGACCGCAGCCGATAGGAACGTGCATGAACAAACCAGGATTGATGGTACTGGCCGGTGTGGCCAAATCGTTTCGCAGTGCCGATGGTGCGCCGCGTCTGATTCTTGACGGCGTCGATTTTGCGCTGGCCGAAGGCGAAATCGTCGCCTTGCTGGGCAAATCCGGCTCTGGAAAATCGACGTTGTTGCGCATCATCGCCGGCCTGATCCCGGCCGATGCAGGCAGCGCTCAATATCGCGGCCAGCCAATCGTCGGACCGGCTACCGGCGTGGCAATGGTATTCCAGTCGTTCGCCTTGTTTCCGTGGCTGACGGTACAGCAAAACGTCGAGCTCGGTCTCGAAGCCCAGGGTATTGCGCCGGCTGAACGTGAAAAGCGCGCCGATGCGATGCTCGAATTAATGGGACTGGCCGGCTTTGGCGGTGCCCTGCCGCGCGAACTGTCGGGCGGCATGCGCCAGCGTGTCGGCATCGCCCGCGCGCTGGTCACCAATCCTGATGTGCTGCTGATGGACGAAGCCTTCTCGGCACTCGATGTCCTCACCGGCGAAACGCTGCGCAATGACATTCTCGACCTGTGGGACAGCAACCGCATCCTGACCAAGGGCATCCTGATTGTCTCGCACAACATCGAGGAAGCCGTGATGATGGCGGACCGTATCATCATCCTGTCCAGCGATCCGGGTCGTATCCGCAGCGAAATCAGTATTGATTTGCCGCGGCCGCGCAGCGCCGATTCCGTCGAAGTACGCGGATTGATCGACGAAGTTTATGGCCTGATGACGATGCGGCAGCCACAAAGTACCGTGCCCGGCGAAGCCACCGCGATGCACCTCGGCTACCGTTTGCCGGAAACCGATGTCAGCCGCATCGAAGGGGTACTCGATCTGCTCGCCGGCTCACCGTTCAACGGCCGTGCCGACTTGCCGGAACTGGCCGAAGAAACCGAACTGGCCGACGATGACCTGTTCCACACCTACGAAGCGCTCAGCCTGCTTGGACTGGCCCATGTCGACAAGGGTGACATCACGCTGACGCCATTGGGCCAGCGCTACGCCGATGCCGACCAGACGCTGCGCCAGGAACTGTTCGGCCAGCAGGTGCTGATGCACGTGCCGCTGGCAGCACGCATCCGCCACCAGCTTGAGCGCGAACCGAGCGGCACCTCGCCGGAAGGCCCGTTCATCGAATTGCTGGAAGAATTCCTGAAGGCGGATGAAGCCAAACGGGTACTTGAAGTGGCGGTCGAATGGGGACGGTATGGCGAAGTGTATGAGTATGATTTTCATACCGGCCGGTTGAAATTACCTGATCAGGAAGAAGAATAATTTTCCTTAGAAGCATTTTTTTAACCTTGCCGTCATTTTTGCGGGTTACCCTCCGTTGTAGTTATCGTCCGTTCGACATCACAGGCCACTCATTTGGTATCCGCCACATTGCACGACACACCGTTGAACGAGAGGCTACTGGGCAACGGAAGAGGACTGCTGGCAGGCATTGGACTGATGGCACTGACGTTGATCGCGGTGATTTTCTTCGCCACCAGTTCCCGGATTTCTGCTGACCGGATCGAGGCCCTTGAAAAGTCGGTTGCTGCCAGTAGCAATGTGGCGTCCATCGTTGCCGCCAACCTGGGTGAAGTATTTGGGCGGACTACCATTTATACGCGCCTGAGCACGACCTTTCTTGAGCAAGCCCATGACGAGCAGCCCGCCGTCAATCCATTGGCGCTCGGCGATGCCGCTTTCTTGCGCATGGCAATATTTGACGCTGACGGAAAACTCGCCTACTCGTCATCGCGGCGTGGCATCGAACCCGAACTGCAACTGTTTGCTCGCACGGTGCTGTTTGCCGATACCCCTCCCTCGCTTGTTATTGGTGGCATGGGCGGCACCGTTGCCAGGGACCCGCAGACCGGATGGCGCATCCCGGTGGCGGCACCACTGATTTCCGGTCAGCGTCGCATAGGCGCATTCGCCGGATACATCGATCTGGGGTATCTGCTCGCGCTTTACAAGGAAGTCAGCCTGGGTACGTCCAGCCGTATCGAAATCATCGACAGTCGCGGTATCCAGTTAGCCGAAATGGCAGATGGCACGGTGTCGGCCGGACGTGACCTCAAACGCACCGGCTATGCCAGCTTCATTGGCAGTACGGGGTTGTCTGGCACGGTTGATGGCACGCGACCTGGCGACAGTGGTGCCAGCATCGGTGTGTTCCGCAAGCTTGACCATTTTCCGCTGGTAGTCACGGTCACGCGCGATCGCACTGCGGTGCTCGACGAACTCAAGCCGCGCAATATCCAATACCTGATCCGTGCGGCCCTCATCTCACTGCTGATCCTGCTGGCCAGTGCCGGGCTGATTGTACTGGCGCAGCGTCAGCGCGGCCTGAACGCCGGGCTGACCGATTCCGAAGCGCGCAATCGGACCCTGATCAACCAGCTCGAAGCAGAAAAAGTGCGTGCCTTCCAGCTTGCCTCGCTCGACTTCCTGACCGATATTCCGAACCGCATGAAGTTCTACGAACTGGCCGCCATCGAGCTGTCACGCGCGCGGCGCAGTCGCAGGCTGACAGCGGTATTTTTTCTGGATCTCGATAAGTTCAAGGTCATCAACGATACCTATGGTCATGGCGTCGGCGACCTGCTGTTGCAGCAAGTCGCCACTCGATTGCGTCTGTCGCTGCGTGGCCATGATCTGGCAGCGCGGCTGGGCGGTGACGAATTTGCCGTATTGGTATCGGACCTCGACAATGACGAAGCGGTGGCCATCGTCGCCAGGAAACTGGTCGCATCCCTGTCACTGCCCTACCTTGACCTCGATGGTCACGATCTCGATGTCACCCCCAGCATCGGCGTCGCGCTGTATCCGGGTGACGGCGAGGAAATCGATACGCTGCTCTCGCGTGCCGACCGTGCGATGTACCTGGCCAAACAAAGCGGGCGCGGCTGCTTCCGCTTTTATGAAGCATCGCTCAATGCGACCTCGGCGCGCAGTGCCGAACTGGTGTCGCGCTTTGCACGCGCCATGCGAGATGGTGAATTTTGCCTGCACTACCAGCAACGCGTGGCCTGCGCCGATTTCCGTCCGGTCGGCCTCGAAGCGCTGGTGCGCTGGCAGCATCCGGAGCACGGCATGATCTTTCCCGGTGAGTTCATCGAACTGGCCGAGCAGCACGATTGCATCGTTGCGCTGGGCAACCATGTCATCGACATGGCTTGCGCACAGGTCGCCAACTGGCAGATGCTCGGACTGGTCGTGCTACCGGTGGCGATCAATATTTCGGCGCGGCAGTTGCGCGATGAAACGCTGCCGGACATCATGACTGCCTGCCTGAAAAAGTACGCGATACCAGCCACACTGATCGAAATCGAAGTCACTGAAAGCTGCTTCATTGAACAGCCGGAACTCGCTGAAAAAGTATTACGTGCGCTCGATGAACTCGGCATGCGGATTTCGCTAGACGACTACGGCACCGGTTTCTCGGGCCTGAGTCATCTCAAGCGCTTGCCCATCAGCACGGTCAAGATCGACCGCTCGTTTATCCGCGATATCCGCAACGACAACAGCGATGCGGTCATTGTCTCGTCGACCATTTCGCTGTCGCATAATCTTGGCTTGAAAGTGGTCGCCGAAGGCGTCGAAACACGCGATCAGGTAGTCCATCTGAAAACCGCTGGTTGCGATGAGTTGCAGGGATATTATTTTCACCGGCCGGCACCCGCCTCGGAAATCACTGCGCTGCTGCGCCATCCGGCGGCCTATGCCGCTTGATACGTCCATGAAGCGCTGGATCGCTACCCTTGTGGTCCTGCTGGCAGGCATCCCGCTGGCGCACGCGAGCGAGTGCGAACGTCCGCTGCGTTTGCGTTATTCGATGGTGCCTGAAGGTGACGTCAAGGTCGATCTGGCGCGCTTTCGACCGCTCCTCGATCGCTTGCAGGCCACGTTGGGTATACCCGTCGAAGTGGTCACGCCGGCATCTTACGGTGCCGTCATCGAGAGCTTGCTGGCCGGCGAGGTTGATCTGGCCAGGCTCGGACCATCGTCCTACCTGAGCGTCAGAAAAATCGACCCAACCATCACGCCGTTTGCCACCTTCTCGCAGCAGGCCGGCGCGTTCCAGCAAGCCGGTCCGTTTTACCAATCGTTGCTGATCGTACGTGCCAGTGGTCCGATGAAACAAGTGGCCAATCTGCGCGGAAAGTCACTGGCACTGGTCGATCCGGACAGCACGTCGGGCAGCAAGGTGCCGCGCCATTACTTCACCCAATTCGTCGGTGCATCGCTGGAGGACTGGTTCGGGCGTGTCTCGTATGCCGGCAGTCATACCGGTGCGGCAGCTGCCGTGGTCGACGGACGCGCCACGGCAGCTTTCGTATCGAGCTTCCAGCTCTCAAGGATGGTCCGTGCGGGAACGCTCAACGAACAAGATATCCGCATACTGTGGCACTCGTTGCCAATGCCGCTGGACCCCTTCGTGTACCGCGCCAAGCTGTGTACCGACATCACTGACACGATCCGCGCCGTCTTTCTCGGCAGCCGCGCATCCGCCGCGCCACAGGTCCTCGAGGACATGAATGCGATCCGGTTTTTGCCGATACAGGACAGTGATTATCGGGTACTGGACACGATGCGATAAGACACCGGATTGTTTTAAATTCTTAGCACTTACTTCACAAACGATAACGCAACCGGAATCACGACAATCGCCAGCAGCGTGCTCGCCATGACTGCGGTCGCTGCTTTTTCCGGATGAATATCCAGTTCATTGGCAATCACCACGGTATTTCCCGCCATCGGCACACACGCCATTAACAATAGGATGGATCTTTCGACGTTGCTAATTGCATCCGAAAAAAGAGTAATGGCAAGAAAACTAACCGCCGGCCAGACAACATACTTCCAGCCCAAAGAAGCAAATAAAAATCGCCAATCCACCTCAAGCTTTTTAAATTTTGCCATCGTCAAGCCAATCACCATCATTCCCAAAACACTGTACGCACCCTTGAAGCTGGACAGGCCGCTCAAAATAACAGGAGAAAGATGAATACCAACAGTGCGCAAGAACATGGCTGATGCGAATGCATACAAAATCGGCATGGTCACGATTTTCCTGATGCTCTGCGATACCTCGTAATTGCCGCGAGCCGTCAGATAATATCCATATGAAAATTCATAAAGATTGACGCCCAAAATAATAAATACGGCAATCGCTGCGCCCTCCGCATCGAATAAACCCAACACCAGAGGAAGTCCGAAGTAACCGGTATTTCCAGTCCCGGCAGAAAATGCAAAAAGATTAGCCGTACTGTCATTCCATACTAATCGTCCGAGCTGGAAAGCGATGGTCGCCATCACAGAACAGGCCAGAAAAGCAATCAACGTGTACGACAAATAATTCTTGCCTTCTGGTGCTTGCAGAACTGACACGAACATGACTGCGGGCGAGATGACATAGACCAGTAATGTCGAGATTTCTTTTTGATTGATACCGAATTTTTTTCCGACAAATAAACCAACAATAGCAATTAAAACTAAAAATAAAACTCGGATTAATATCTCGTCATTACTCATTTAAAATCCTGTAAAAATACCCGCTACACCATCCCGGCTAAAAGGTTGCGCTTCCAAATGAATTTTTTTTATGGGTAATGATGCCGAGAAATCTATCGCTTACAGCGATATTTCCCTTAGGGAAACGCTGATTTAATCGCCTGATTTTTGGCGTTAAAATTCTGTTGACGTTCAATTTCAACGAGACCGTGATGACCATGAAGCAAACCAGTTTTTCGAGTGCTGAATTTGCCGCGAAGAAGCGCGTCACGCG
>CANFED010000069.1 GCA_947445995.1 Oxalobacteraceae bacterium
CAACCGCGTGCTGACGATTGCCTACTTTGACCGTCTTGGCGTGCCTCGACTCTCATGACCTCAACTACTCGAACCGCCCGGTGCGGACCCGCATGCCGGGTGGTGTGGCAGGGGATCGGCCAGTTATACTGGCCGCCCCTATGCCGATAGCGCGTTCGGGTTTAACCGGTGCAAATTGTAGGGTGGGCACGATGAGGCCGTGCCCACACACCCTACGACTACCCGAACCTTTTTCAGGCCTGTGCGTTGCAGTCAACGACGCAAAGTGACGCAAGACCATCGCTGCGGATGCGCCGGTGCCCCACGAACAGCTTGGCCCCCTCGGGAAGTCCACTGTCTGGCGACTGTGTGATGTAACCGGCATTACCCCATCGTGCTCGGACTCCAGAATGCCTGCCGCACCGCCGGCAATGCGGCCAGTCGCTGGGTCAGTGCATCGAGTTCGTCGCCATCGACCGAGGTCGCGGCCAGCGTCGCTTCGATCTCGACTTCGTCCTGTCCGAAGGCGTGCAGCCCGAGATGGCGGGTCGGATAATTGCTGCGTTCCAGTTCCTGTTCCAGCAGTGCCATCACCATTTTTTGATGACTGCGGTCGGCGATGACGTAGATCGTGTTGGTCACCTCAACCGACGCCAGATCCAGCGGTTGCCGGTTGATCGCATTGACAATCGGGCGCAGCAAAGTATTGGCTGCCAGGACAAACAGTGTGCCCATCACTGCTTCGAGAATCAGGTCGGCACCGGCCGCCGCACCGATCGCTGCCGAACCCCACAGGGTGGCGGCCGTGTTGATGCCACGCACATTGCCGCCTTCGCGCATGATCACACCGGCACCGAGAAAGCCAATACCGGACACCACATAGGCGATCACATGCACGGCACCTTCACCACCACCCAACCGGTTGGCCATGTCGACGAAGACCGCCGCACCGACGGCGACCAGAACGTTGGTGCGCAGCCCGGCAGTGCGCTGCCGGTACTGCCGCTCGAAACCGATCAGTCCGCCCAGCACGAAGGCCGTACTCAGACTCACCAGCGTGTCGAGCAGAGAGACCAGGTTGATGTTTTGAATTGCCTGCATGCTGATTCCTTGTGGTCCGCTTGCGCGGTATGTGATCATTTATTTGCCCTGCGGGGCTATCCGTCTGCGGCTGCTTGTCTTGCCGTGTCTTGATACTTTATCGGTATCGGTGGCGCACTCAGGAAGCCTGGGGCGCCTACGTTGAGTAGTCCATCAAATGTTCTCTGTCGGGAGTGTAGATGGTCCGAGTGCAAAGGCCGTAAAAAAGTGGCTGCTCTGTGTATCATCGCCCTCATCGCCCTCATCGTGCTCGGATTACTGTATCCGCTGATCAGTGCGCGGCGTGCCCGCAAGGCGCTGCGGCCACGATCAACGACAGGAGGCCATACTGTTGACACGAGCCTGCCGCAACAAGGCTTCGCTAGCGGCCTGCATGCAGGTCATTGTCTTCGGCGTGACCGGCTTCGTGGCAGCCGACGATTTTTCGATGCTCGGCTCCGTGTTCCCGAAAACTATCAGGGATGCTGATCTGATTGTTGATGGATACCCGCAGGTTTGACCTGCGTTTTAAAAGGAAAAAACGATTATGTCTACGCATCGTATTGCCGTCATCGCCGGCGACGGCATTGGTAAGGAAGTCATGCCCGAAGGCCTGCGCGTTGTTGACGCGGCCGCCCGCAAGTTCAACATCGACCTGCACTGGGACCACTTCGATTTCGCCTCCTGCGATTACTACCTCAAGCACGGCCAGATGATGCCGGACGACTGGAAAGAGCAGATCGGCGGACATGATGCGATTTTCTTTGGCGCAGTCGGTGATCCGGCGGTGGTGCCGGACCATATTTCATTGTGGGGGTCGCTGATCAAGTTCCGGCGTGATTTTGACCAGTACGTCAATCTGCGGCCGTGCCGTCTGATGCCGGGTATTCCGTCGCCACTGGCCAACCGCGCGGTCGGCGATATCGACTTCTACGTGGTACGGGAAAATACCGAAGGCGAGTACTCGTCGGTGGGTGGCCGGATGTACGAAGGCACGCCGCGCGAAGTGGTGTTTCAGGAGGCCGTGTTTTCGCGCACCGGCGTCGACCGCATCCTCAAGTACGCGTTCGATCTGGCCCAGCGCCGGCCGAAAAAGCACCTGACCTCGGCCACCAAATCGAATGGTATTGCGATCACGATGCCGTACTGGGACGAGCGGGTCGTCGAGATGGCCAGCCGTTATCCGGAGGTGCGCTGGGACAAATATCACATCGACATACTGACCGCGAACTTCGTGCTGCATCCGGACTGGTTCGACGTTGTGGTTGGCTCCAACCTGTTCGGCGACATCCTGTCGGACCTCGGTCCGGCCTGCACCGGCACGATCGCGATTGCGCCCTCGGCCAACATCAATCCGGAAGGAGTGTTCCCGTCGCTGTTCGAACCGGTACACGGTTCCGCCCCCGACATCGCCGGCAAGGGCTGGGCCAATCCGATCGGCCAGATCTGGAGCGGAGCGATGATGCTTGAACATTTCGGCTATGCCGAGGCCGGTGCGGCGATTGTGACGGCGATCGAAAAGGTACTGACGGCTGGGCCGAAACATGCACCGCTGACGCGGGACATGGGCGGCACGGCTAATACGGGCGAGCTTGGGCGGGCGATTGCGGAGGCGATTTGAGGCGAGCTGTCAGGCTCCACGCCACCCTTGCCTAGATTCGTAATCCGGTCGGAAAGCGGGGGGCGATGATTGTCGTCTGTTGCTATGACACCGCAGCCCCCCCCCAAAGCAGTGCACCAAAAACCATTGTCAAATCCCATCGTTCGCCGGTGCATCTGCGTGGGCACGAAAGGTCGTGCCCACGCTACGGCCAGTGTGTAGATCCCGTTCCTGGTGGCCTGCGATGCCGCCGAATCCGAAACCGCCGGCTTCGCCGTCCTGATCCTGCCCGTCACCACTTACCTCGAACGACACGATGTGATGTCGATGCTGGACCGGCCAATTTCGGCATTCGACGGGACGACGGCTCGGTCAGTGCAACGTGTGATAAGTCTCGTCATGGCGATCCGCAGCGTCGTCGTAGCGGTAGAAGCGTAAGGTATTTCGGCCTGCTTTTTTCGCTTCATACATGGCGATGTCGGCGTTGCGTATCAAGTCGGAAGCGATGACACCGTCCATCGGATAAATCGACATCCCGATGGAAGTGCCGACGCTGGCGATTACTCCGTGAGACGTTATCGGTTCGTTGATGGCGATGATGATGTCGCGGGCGATCCTTTTCACATCCGCCACGCTGGCCGGATTGACCAGCAGGATCACGAATTCGTCACCACCCACGCGCGCGACCGTATCGGATTGCCGTACCAGCAAGGGTAATTTTCTCGCCACGGACAGCAGCATTGCGTCGCCGACGGCGTGTCCGTAGGTGTCGTTGACGAGTTTGAAACGGTCGAGGTCCAGAAACATCACGACCAGGTTGCGTGCCTCGCGGTCCGCCATGGCGATGTGGTGGTCGATGCGCTCTGTCAGCAACAGACGATTGGGCAGCGCGGTCAACGCATCATGAAAAGCCAGGTGTTTGATGCTTTCATTTTTTTCCCATCTTTCAGTAATGTCGTGAAACACCGAGACATACCGTCCCTCGTTACCCAGGGAGGCAGGAATGCTGGTGATGGTCTGCCATTGCAGGAAGAGTTCTCCGTTCTTGCGCCGGTTCCATATTTCACCTTCCCACTTGTCCGTGGTGGCGATTCCTTGCCATACGGACTGATGGAATTCCCGGCTATGACGATCGGATTTGAGCATGCCAGGTGTCCGCCCGATCGCTTCCTGCGCGGTATAACCGGTAATGTCGGTAAAGGCCGGATTGATCGACAGGATGATGCCGTTTTTATCGGTGACCATGATTCCCTCCGCGGTATTGGCGAAAATGTTGGCGGCCAGTTTGAGCTGCGCTTCCGCATGCTTGAACGCCTTGATGTCGGTGACGACGAGGACGAATCCAATGACTTCGCCGTGCGCGTCGAGATCGGGAATGTAGTTGGCCAGTACATGTCCGATACTGCCATCGCGCTTGGTCAGGAATCGTTCGAATTGCGGACTTTGACCCGACAGGGCGGCATCGATGTGCGGCGCGTTGATCGCGAAGAGGGTGGGGCCGAGCAATTCCTTGAGCGAGAGTCCCGCCATCTCTTCGGCCGATGTGTCATGCCAGTCCAGATACGCCTTGTTGGCGAAGGTGCAGCGCAGGTCGCGGTCGAAGTAGGCCACCAAACCCGGCAGGGCATCGGTAATGGTGCGTACGAAGCGCTCGCTGCGGGCGATGGTTTCGGCCTGTATCCGCTCGATGTCACGGATCGCGATGACGTTCGCATAAGCACGTCGCCGGCGCTCATAGAAAAGCATGCCCAGCGTACTCATGGCAACCAGTAATCCGAACAAACCGGCTTTAATCTGCGCTTGCCGATACCACTGCTGGTAAATCGCCGACGTCGAGCGGCTGATGGCAATGACCAGCGGCTTGCTCATCGATAACGGTTGAGGGCCCACGGTGCGGAACGCCACCAGGCGGTCATCTTCGTTCAGGGCATTGCGTCCGGATTGCAGACTAAGTTCCTGACGACTTCTCCGGTGCCGGTTGAAAAACGAATCGGGCCGCTTGCTCAGGTCGATGTTGGGCACGTCGAATTCTTTCTGGGAGCTGTAGATCATCTTGCCGTCGCCATGAATCAGCGACGCGCGCATGTCGGGCGAGTAGCGCACCGAGTGCATCAGGGTTTTAAAGAAGTCAGGATCAAGAATAGCGAGGATGCTGCCGTCAAACTTTTCTTGCTGGTCGGGGATCACCTTGCTAATGCCCAGAGCGTAGGTGCCGAGTACTGTCTCGAACGGTGGTGGCACGTACAACGTCGACATGTCCGCATTGCCGCGCATGGCAAGAAAGCCGTTGATATCACTCAACCTGCGTCCGATCAGTTCTTCCCGGTTACTGGCAAGCGCGTTGCCATTGATATCGATGACGACAAAAGTCCGTATCCCGACCATGGACCTGATCAATGCATGCAAGCGCTTGTTGACCTGCGTGCTGCCATCGTGCTGCCGGAGCATGGCAGGCACGTCGTCGCGCAAGGTATCGATGGCAGCGCTCGTGGCGGCCAATCGTTGCATCAGTGTCTCATCGACGACCTTGGTCTGGGTCGCCAGTTGCTGGCGTTCCTCGGCACCGATGCGTGCGTGTTCCTGAAAAAGATCAAATCCGATCACGGTAGCCAGAATCGACAGTCCTGATAATGACCCACAGCGCACGCGATGGGCGATCCTGCATCGGCATTTGTCGATTAACAATATTTTTGAATACCATTGATCTGGCAGATTGAAGTCATCGATTTCGAGTAAACCGTTATACATAAGGTTATGGGAGATTCCTATTTTTTTCGAGGTGATGAGACGTCTTTGTCGTGCCCGTACTCAAAGTGGCCGGTACCCGGACAAGCCATCCTCAATGGACTTGCCGAAGCAGCTATCCTGGCCGTTGATATCTTTAAAAGCAGAAGTTAAATTCAACTTAACGCAGGTTGTTCAGAAGTCTGACATCGACGATCATTGCCTCCGCGATGAACTGACAAGGAACGACAATGCTCTACACACTGACTTGGCTACTGATGGCGCTGTTGCTGTCCCTGTGGTCCGCTGCAGCCTGGGTGCTGCACACGCTGGCGCAATGGTCCGGCACACAGGCCGGCGGCATGGCCGGCTTGCCGGCGCAGCTGGGCACGCTGCCGGCACCGGACTGGCTGTCGCCGTGGCTACCGCTGGGTGCGCAAGAATCCTGGAGCGCCGTGCTGACCTCCTTCACTCCGCTATTGGAGTCGCTGCTGGCATTTGCGCCGGCGCTGCTGACCTTGCTGGTGCCGGCGATCTGGCTGGTGTGGGCGATCGGTGCGGTACTGCTGGTCGCGCTCGGAATCGGATTGACGATGCTGGTCGGGCTAGCCCGGTCCCGCATGGGCGCGACGGCGGCGACTAGCCGGTCGCTCGCACGGCAGTAAGCCCTTCACGACGCATCACACCATTTGAATTCACTGCAAGACTGGAAAGGAAACCACCATGAGTGCGCAATCAATGCTGGAACAATTATTTAAATCAGGCATGTCCTTGCTGGATGGCAAGGGCATGGGGAACGCGGCCGGTGCCGCGAGTGCGATCAAGTCGTCGATGAACTGGGGGCAGTTCGGTGGCGGCGCGGCGACCGGCGGAGCGCTTGGCCTGCTGCTGGGCAGCAAGCGCGGCCGCAGTTTTGGCGGCAAGGCGCTGCAGTACGGCAGCGTGGCCGCGCTCGGCGTGATGGCGTTCAAGGCGTACAGCGTATGGCAGCAGAAGCAGGGCGCTGCCGCACCATCACAGTCGCCGCTGCAGGCCGGTTTTCCGGCGGCGCTGGAACAGGTCCGTACCGTCGACCGCTTGCCGGCACCACAGGTGGAAGCCCATAGCCAGGCGATGCTGCTGGCGATGATTGCGGCGGCCAAGTCGGATGGCCATCTGGATGAGCGCGAACGTAGCGTGGTCGAGGCCGAACTGGCGCGGCTCGATGCCGACCCGGTCATGCGCAACTGGTTTGAAGATCAGCTGCGTCGTCCACTGGACCCGGCCGAGGTCGCCCGCGCGGCGACGACCCCGGAAATGGCCAGCGAGATGTATCTGGCCAGCTTGCTGGTGGTCGATGAAAACAGTTTTATGGAGCGTGCCTATCTGGACGAACTGGCGCGGCAGTTGCGCTTGCCGGAAGGGCTCAAGCAGGCGCTGGAGGCGCAAGCGCTGGCGGCGGTGTAGTCGCCCGGATGTCCTTAGCGCGATTCTTCAAGAACTGCCGACTTGCTTGCGCGGTGCGCGGTATCGCCCCGGTAGGTGGCAACGACTGAAAATTGCGCGCTGCAGACTATTTTTCGCAAGGCATGGTCTTGCCAGGGATCGTTGCAGGCCGGCAGCGTCAGTGTTGCCTTGCCGGCACTGAGCTGCGTCGCAATTTTCTGGACCAGTTTCTTGCGCTTGTCGCGGGCGGTAAATTTGACGATGACTTTGCCCGTCGGGTTATCGCCGCTGACGTTGACATAAAAGCTGACCGGCAGATTGCGCCGCAGTGGCGGTTTGGGCGAGGAGTCCAGCGTGGTGGTGGTGGCAGCAAGAGCTGGTGGCGGAATGTGATCGAGGAAATCGCCCGTGATGGTGCCGGTGCTCGATGGCGACGGTGAAGTGAAGACCAGGTTTTTCAGTACATTGCCGCTCAGTCCATCCATGAAGACAACCCGTCGTGGCGGCTCGCTCGGATAGTGGTGCAGATGCTCGCTCAGGAATGCGGCCAGCACGAATTTATTGTCGGCAAAGCTGGTGGCGAGACCAAGGATGAAGTGCTGGTCGGCGAACGAGGATGGCAACTGCAACACGCGGGTGACGGCACCGCTGGCGGCATTGACTTCAAACAGGGGAACAGTTCCGCTGCTGAAGGAATTCGTCCCGAGATACAGTCTGCTGCCGTCGGCGTTGAATGCCAGACTACTGAAGCTGAAGACGGTGGCGCTATCGGCCGGTTGCGCGACGCTGAAATGCTTGATGGTGTCGTTGGCCGGATCAAGCACCAGGTAATCGCGATTGTTCGCATAATCGACTCCGGGACCGGTGTTGTTTCCGACCAGATAGAGCCGGTCGTTGGCGGGATTGATTGCTATCGCGTAGGGCGCGAAGGCCAGTGTCGGGATTACGCGGTCGACTTCAAGGGTCAGCGCATCGATGACGGTCACGCCGGCGGGCCCGGAGGCCGTCACGTTATCGGCCAACAGTCCGGTCTGCGCGACAAACACGGTCTCGCCGTCGGCATCAATGGCAAGGCTGACGCCGGAAGGATTGACAGGGATGGTCGCGAGAATGGTTTTTTTTGCCGGATCGATGACCGTGACCGCACCGGCGCTCAGGGCAAATACCCGACTGCCATTGGGTGCCACGGCCAGTGCTTTCACACCCGTGCTATTGGCGGGTGGTGGTGGCGTGACGGTGATCGGAATCTCGCCGGTGATGGTGTTGGTGCTGGCGTCGATGATCAGGACGCCGCTGCGTTCTGCAATGAAAATCTTGCCAGTCGCCTCGTTGGCAATGACCTGTGCGGCCGGTGCGCGCGCAGTCCCCAGCGGCGCGGTTGCCAGCGTGGTGTAGCCGGCGACATCGACGACGTCAACCGTATTGAGTTCACGGTCGGCCAGATAGGCGAAGGGTGCGGCTTGCGCGGCGCTACTTGCCAGCAAGGCAGCGCCGAGCAAACAGCGCAGAGGCATTGACAGGCGATGTCTCCGGCAAAAAAAACGGACTGCATCGAGGTAAAGATCGCGGCAAAAACGGACGAGCGTTGACATGACGAACTCCTCTTCGGAAAGAATGAGCCACCAGTGTCGACAATCTGCTTTTTCGCATACTGATGTAGGTCATCAAGCGCACTGCCTGTGCGAGCCGATCCGGCGCTCAGGCCGGATCGGTGGCGATGCTGGCCGGCTATCTGCCGACCGGAACGGAAGTCACCGCGCCGCGCTGTTTGCTGCGTTTGCGCAATCGCGGTCGCCGCTTGCTGCGCTGCGTAACGCCGGGAAAGGAAAGGTAAAAAACCGTCTTCTCGCCAGCCACGCTGGTGACGCCGGCGTCACCGCCATGCAGTCGCATGATGGCGCAGACGATGGCTAGTCCCAGTCCGGCCGAATACATCGATGGCGAGCGCGCGGCATCGCCACGATAGAACCGCTCGAAGATGTGCGGCAGGTGCTCGTCCGGAATGCCGGGACCGCCGTTTTCCACGGTGACACTGGTCTTGTCGCCCGTGACGGCGGCGGACAGGTGGATGAACGAGCCGCGCGGTGTATGGGCAATCGCATTCGAGACCAGGTTGCTGACGGCGCGCCGGAACAGGATGGGATCGGCTTCGATGCCGAGCGCGCCTGCCTTGATGGTCAGCGCTACGCCAGCGTCTTCGGCCAATCCTTCGAAGTAGTCGCGGATACGCTCAAGTTCGACGGGCAGGTCGAGCATTTCGGTATGCATCGCCAGTTGGGCATTGTCGGCTCGGGCCAGGAACAAGGTGTTTTCGATGATGCGGGCTAGCCGCTCGTATTCTTCCAGATTCGATCCCAGCAAGATTTGGTACTCGTCATTGGACCGTGCTTTCGATAGCGCGACCTGGGTTTCGACCATCAGCGTGTTGACCGGCGTACGCAAGTCATGCGCGATATCGGAAGCAAATTGGGTCAGCCGTTTGACGCCGTCTTCCAGCCGGTCGAGCATCGCATTGAAGGCACTGCCGAGTTCATGCAGTTCGCGCGGCGTGTTGTCGTTGGACAGGCGCGTATGCAGCCGCTGTGTGCTGATCGCATTGGCTTGCGTGATGATTTGCCGTAGCGGTCGCAAGCCCAGATGTACCACAAGAAATCCCAGCATGGCCGCCAGCATGGCTCCCAGCCAGACCGCGACGGCCAGGGTTTCGCCGTATTTGCGCATCATCGCTGAACGCTTCTCGCCTTCGCGTGCAATGACGATTTGCACGGGTTCGAGACCGTCCTTGCCGACCATGCCGGCAGAGGCAATCACGCGACCGGTGCCGGCACCGGAGTTCCAGCTGCGCACGTCATTCTGGAGCGCATGCCGTGTCGCCGGCACGACCGTCAGTGACGGCAGTGCATGGGAAGGTGCACCGCTTTGCATGATGAGCTGGCCATCGGGTTGCAGTAGTTGCAGCCGGATTTCATCCTGACCATACATCGCATTGAGGAAGCGTTGTGGTGTTTGCCGGATGGCGGCGATCGAGTCGCTTTCGCGCAGCAGATAGCGAATCTGCTGGCTCTTGCCGATCAGTTCCATGTCGTCGCGGCGCTCGAGTTGCAGGGCCAGCGCCTTGTACAGGTAGGTGCCGACCAGCGCGAACGTGACGATGGTCGCGACGGCAAACAGGATTGCCAGCCGGGCGGTCAGGGATAAGGCGATGCGCTGCTTCAATTGCAATCCTTCATGGACGTTCCTCGAACAGATAACCCATCCCGCGGATGGTGTGGACCAGCTTGTTCGTAAACGGGTCATCGACCTTGGCGCGCAGACGCCGGATCGCGACATCGACGACGTTGGTATCGGAGTCGAAGTTCATGTCCCAGACCTGCGAGGCAATCAGCGAGCGCGACAGTACTTCACCCTGGCGTCGCACCAGCAGGTGCAGCAGCGCGAACTCCTTGGCGGTCAGGTCGATGCGCTGGCCGTCGCGGATCACGCGTCGTTTCAGGACATCGATTTCGAGGTCGGCGACATTCATCGTATCGGGTTCGCGCTGCGGATTGCGGCGTAACACGGTGCGGATGCGCGCCAGCAGTTCGACGAAAGCAAATGGTTTGACGAGGTAATCGTCGGCACCGAGTTCGAGTCCCTTGACGCGGTCATTGACGTCATCGCGCGAGGTCAGGAACAGGACGGCCGTGGCTTTTGTTTCGCGCAGTTTTTTCAGTACTTCCCAGCCATCCATGCCGGGCAACATCACGTCCAGCACGATCAGGTCATAGTCTTCCTGCATGGCGAGGTGCAGGCCATCGGTGCCGTCGCGGGCAAGGTCGACCACATAGCCGTTCTCTTGCAAGCCCTTGCGCAGGTAGTCACCGGTCTTGGGTTCGTCTTCCACTATCAAGATACGCATGCATGTTCTCTCTCTCGTTTGGCGCGGTCTTTTGGTACGGGTCGCCGCTGAAGCGCTGATTGTCCGCTTCTTTGCAGGCGTTGCGGGTTACAAGTTTGTAATGCGACAGTGGTAAGGCAGACAGTGCATCACCGCGTGCATCGAGGGGTGGGGGGCGCATTACAGTTTTGTAATGTCTCTGTCACTTTGGTGTGCGGGTCGGAAGACTAAACTTTGTTCCATGATGAGGCAGACGAAGAAAAGGTCTGCACAACAAGTACCACCTAATTTCACTTATTGGAGAACGACTATGAGCATCAAAAAAATTACTCTGACAATCGCCCTTGGTACCCTGATCAGCGCCGCTTCGGTTGGCGCGATGGCGGGCGGCATGGGCTTCGATCAAGCCGGTACGCAATGGCTGAAAAATGTCAACACGACGCAATCGACCGTGACCCGCGCTGAAGTAAAAAACGAAGTCATCATGGCGCGTCAGCAAGGCACGCTTAACATCAGCAATACGACGTATCCGGTGGTGGCGCAATCCAGCGCAGTACCGCGCAGTCGCTCCGCCGTTCGCAGCGAAGCAATCCAGTCGGTAAAGAACGGTCAGGTTTCCGACCTTTACACCGGCGGTTAATGGCATAAGCGGCTCGGCCAGGAAACACCCTGACATTGTCTGATGTCAGGGTGTTTTTTTTCGTTGGCAGGTCCGCGCTGAGCATGACGGTTTTGTAATGCGGGCGTCACTTTGGTGTGCGGGTCGGAAGATTAAACTTTGTCTCATGATGTGGCAGACAAGGAAAAGGTCTGCATAACAAGCACCACCTGATTCACTTTTTGGAGAACGATCATGAGTATCAAAAAATTCGCAATGACAATCGCCGTTGGCACCCTGATGACAGCCGCTTCTGCCGGTGCAATGGCTGGTAATTCCGGCATTGACGAAACCGGTTCGCAATGGCTGCAAGAGGTCATGAATACCAAGTCAACCATGACCCGCGCCGAAGTAAAAAATCAGGTTGTGATGGCGCGCCAGCAAGGGACGCTCGAAGTCAGCAACACGACTTATCCGGTGATGGCTACATCGAACGAGGCACCGCGTTCCCGCTCTGCTGTTCGTGCCGAGGCAATCAAGTCGGTACAGAGCGGACCAGTATCCAATCTCTACATCGGCGGCTGATGACACAAACCGGCATGCGCCGGTTGATTGAAAAACACCCTGACGTTGTTCGATGTCAGGGTGTTTTTTTTATGTATCGGGTGACCAGCATTGCGCATTACGGTTTTGTAATGCTGCCGTCACTTTGGTGTGCGGCACCGGAGACTACACTTTGGTCCAAGGTCAGGCAGACAAAGGCGTTTGCCAGACAAGCACCTTTCAATTTAATTTCCGGAGAAACTCTATGAATATCAAAAAACTCACGATGACAATCGCCCTTGGTACTGTGATGACGGCCGCTTCGGTTGGCGCAATGGCTGCCAACACGGGCTACGATGAAACCGGCTCGCAATGGTTGAAACAAGTCGCGAACACGCCGTCAAGCGTGACCCGCGCTGAAGTAAAAAACCAGGTGGTGATGGCGCGCCAGCAAGGCAAGCTTGCAATCAGCAATACGACCTATCCGGTGACGGCCAAATCGACTGAGGCACCACGCACCCGTTCTTCGGTTCGTGCCGAAGCAATCCAGTCAGTGCAGAACAGTGACGCTACCAACCTTTATACCGGCGGTTGATGGTTCGAGCAGGCACGATTCGGTCGACCAAGAGACACCCTGACATCGTCCGACGTCAGGGTGTTTTTTTATGCGTCGTGCGACCAGTACTGCGCATTACGGCTTTGTAATGCTGCCGTCACTTTGGTGTGCGGGGCCGGGGACTAAACTTTGTCTCATGGTCAGGCAGACGAAGAAGTTTGCCAGACAAGCACCTGTCAATTTAATTTTTGGAGAAACCTTATGAATATCAAAAAACTCACGATGACAATCGCCCTTGGTACCTTGATGACGGCCGCTTCGGTTGGTGCAATGGCGGCCAACATGGGATTCGATGAAACCGGTTCGCAATGGCTGAAACAGGTCGCGAACACACCATCGAGCGTGACCCGCGCCGAAGTCAACAACCAGGTTGCGATGGCGCGTCAGCAGGGCACGCTTGAAATCAGCAACACCAAGTATCCAGCGACAGCCGCATCGAATGCGACACCGCGTACCCGTTCAGCAGTGCGTGCCGAAGCAATCCAGTCGGTACAGAACGGCCAGACTTCCGACCTCTATACCGGCGGTTAATGGTCGCTCGATGACATGAGCCGGTTGACTGAGAAACACCCTGACATCGTTTGATGGCAGGGTGTTTTTTTTCGTGGGTCACGCTAACAGGGTGAGGTCACCTTTGCCCGCTACAATGAGGAAATGCATTCATCCCCCGCTCCTGACCGTCCGCAACCCGCGTCGCTGACCGACCTGTTTGTTTCTTTTACCTTGCTGGCGTTGCAGGGTTTCGGTGGTGTGCTGGCCGTTGTTCAGCGCGAACTGGTCGAAAAAAAACGCTGGATGACGCAGGAAGAATTTGTCGAAGAGTGGGCCGTCGCGCAGGTCATGCCTGGACCCAACGTCGTCAACCTTGCGCTGATGATTGGTGGCCGGTATTTCGGATTGCCAGGCGCACTCGCGGCCCTCGCCGGCATGCTCGCGGTGCCGCTGGTGATTGTTCTGTTACTGGGACTGCTGCACGCGCAGTACGCCAGTTATCCCGGCGTGGCCGGTGCCTTGCGCGGCATGGCCGCCGTGTCGGCCGGTCTGATCGCGGCGACTGGCCTCAAGCTGGCCAGCTTGCTGAAATTCCATCCGTTGGGACTGCGCGTGAGTCTGTTCCTGTGTGTGCTCGGCTTCATTCTGATTGCTCTGCTGCGCGTGCCGCTGCTCCATGTGCTGGTCGGGCTGGGCACCATTGCCTGCGGTCTGACTTACCGGAAGCTGGCGCGATGACCGGGGCCTTGCCTATCGTGCTGGATGCGGGTGACTGGATCAGCTTGTTCGCGCACTATCTGCTGCTGTCGCTGATGTCGATTGGCGGCGCGATTTCGACCACCGCCGAAATGCACCGTTATC
>CANFED010000070.1 GCA_947445995.1 Oxalobacteraceae bacterium
ACTGTTGCTGGGTCATGGAAATGCCCTTGACGTCGATGCGCTCGGTCGAGGTCAGCGTGGTGCCGAGGTTGTAGAAAGCCTTCGCATGCTGTGGATCGAGTTCAGGCGCCTTGAGGTAGCACTGTTGCTCGTTCATGGAAATGCCCTCGACGTCGATGCGCTCGGTCGAGGTCAGCGTGGTGCCGAGGTTGTTGAAAGCGTGCGCATTCTGTGGATCGAGTTCAGCCGCCTTGAGGTAGCACTGTTGCTGGGTCATGGAAATGCCCTTGACGTCGATGCGCTCGGTCGGGGTCATCTCGGCTCCGAGCTCTAAAAAAGCGTCGGCCGATCCGGGGTTGCTGCTTACTGCGTCGATATAACCACGCAGTTCCGCCCTGGGCGAGACCGGCTGATTGCTGGTTAGCCGGTTACGTGCTGCATAGTCTGTACGTGGAGCTTGCGCGCCAGATGGCACGTAGCTGCCGGTAGGGGCTGGTGTGACGTTGGGCTGACGAGTGGTACCGTCATCGGCATTGTTAGCGCCAGCGGGTGTCCGCGAACGCGATGGGGTATTCGAAATATTCATGATGAGGAATCAAGACCTGGTAAAAAGCCCGTTATCCGGGCCGTGATTGGCAAATGCTGGTCGCTGCGCTGGCAGGGCGTCTCAGCCGATGTGACGGCGACCGGGATTGCTGGCTGGCCTGACGCTGTCTGGTTCTTGAGTGGAACAGGGCGTCGACTTGGTTCCATGACAGATGTGGTAGCTGCGCTGGATTTTGCAGCGCGACGGGGGCAGTTGGATCCCGCGACATGCGGTAAAATGCGCCCCCGACGCGATCCGCCGGCCCGCCACATCCACTTTCCAGCCATCCCTTGCAAAGGCAGTTCGAATGACCTTGTCCCGACTCATCGGCACCTTCGTGCGCAGCCACTGGCAGTCGTATATCGCCGCCGGTACGATGCTGGCAGCGGTCGCACTGCTGACTGTCTGGGTGCCGCGCAAGGTCGGTCATATCATCGATGCGCTGGTTGCCGGGCAGCTGGGCGGTGCGGCACTGCTGCAAGAACTGGCGGTGCTGGTGGCGATCGGTGTGGCGATCTATTTCCTGCGGGTCGGCTGGCGGCTGCAATTGTTCAAGGCGGCTTATCAGTTCGGTGTCGAACTGCGTACCCGGCTGTATGCCCGGCTGGCACTGCAAGGTCCGGCGTTTTATCAGAAACAGCGTACCGGCGACCTGATGGCGCTGGCCACCAACGATATCGATGCCGTCGAAATGGCTGCCGGCGAAGCGATGCTGGCCGGCTTCGATGGCTCGCTGACATTGCTGATGGTGCTGGCGATGATGCTGATCGGCGTCGACTGGCGACTGACGCTCATTGCGCTGGTACCGTTCCCGTTCATGGCGTTTGCGTTCTGGCGCATCTCGAATCAGATCCACCTCGCCTCGACCGATTCCCTCAAGCGCTTTAGCGACCTCAATGACCATGTGCAGGAAACTCTCGCCGGCGTGCGCACCTTGCGTGCACTCGGACTGGAACAGCGCAGCGCAGTGCATTTTGCCGAACTGGCCGAACACGCCGCGGCAGCCAATCTGCGCGCGCAACGCTGGGAAGCCGCCTACGAACCGGCGGTCGGCATCACCTTGTCGACTGCCGGTGTGCTGACGCTGTCGCTGGGTGGCTATCTGGTGTGGAACAACGCACTGACCATCGGTGGACTGACCAGCTTCTCGATGTATCTGGGCCAGCTGATCTGGCCGATGTTTGCCGCCGGCTGGGTCCTGTCGCTGATCGAACGCGGCCGAGCCGGCTGGGAGCGACTCTCGCCAATACTGGCCTTGCCGCTGTCGGTCGATGACAACGGCGCGGTGACCCGTTTCGAACCTGGTTTGCTGACACTCGACAAGATCGAC
The DNA here is from genome assembly GCA_947445995.1 of Oxalobacteraceae bacterium. Classification (GTDB taxonomy): domain Bacteria; phylum Pseudomonadota; class Gammaproteobacteria; order Burkholderiales; family Burkholderiaceae_D; genus Actimicrobium. Next base: position 1,896 of record CANFED010000070.1, read on the forward strand.
TTTTCTTATCCGGGACAAGGCGCGCTGGCCTTGCAGGATATTTCGCTGCAACTCGAACCGGGCCAGACGCTCGGTCTGGTCGGCCCGACCGGGGCCGGCAAGTCAACCCTGCTGCGCATCTTGCTGCGCCAGTTCCGTCCGCTGAACGGCAACGTGGTGTGGGGCGCGCAGGCGCTGGATGCGTATGCGCTCGAAACCCTGCGCAATGCAATCAGCTGGGTGCCGCAGGAATCGTTTTTGTTTTCATCATCGATTGCCGACAACATCGCGCTGGCGCGTCCCGATGCCAGCCGTGCCGAAGTCGAACACGCGGCCGGGCTGGCGGCAGTGCATGACGACATCCTGCGTTTTGCGCAAGGTTACGAGACGGCAGTCGGTGAGCGCGGCGTGACCTTGTCCGGTGGCCAGCGCCAGCGCGTGGCGATCGCTCGTGCGTTGCTGGCCGACAGTCCGCTGCTGCTGCTCGACGATGCCTTGTCGGCAGTCGATACCGGCACCGAAGCGAGCATCCTGCAACATCTTCGCGTGGCCCGCAACGGTCGCACCGTGATCATTGCCAGCCACCGGCTCAGTGCCGTGGCCGACGCCGACCAGATTCTGGTCCTGCGAGAAGGCCGCATCACCGAGCGGGGCAGCCATCAGCAATTGCTCGATGGCGATGGCTGGTACGCCAGCCAGTGGCGTTACCAGCAACTGGAGGCCAGTCTCGATGCGCTCTGAAACCCGCCAAGCCATTGCGCTGCTGCGCACCTCGGCCGAGCCGGACCGGCGTCACCTGTTCATTGGCACCGCCTGGCTGGTGCTGGCCGCCGGCCTTGAAGTGATCGGCCCGCTGCTGGGCAAGTCACTGATCGACAATCACTTGTTGCCGCACCAGCTGGACTGGCCGCGCATGATTGCGCTACTGGTCGGTATCCTCGTCACCGGCTGGGTCGCCAGCATCGTCCGCTATTTCCAGCTGGCGCGCTTGTCGGGACTGGCGATGCGTTCGGTGCGCCGCTTGCGTGAATCGGTCTATGGCCATGTGCTGCGTCTGCCGATGGCGTTCTTCGACAAGGCCATCACCGGCCAGCTGGTCAGTCGCGTGACCAACGATACCGAGGCCGTCAAGAACCTGTACATCCAGGTGTTGTTCGTGATCCTCGACAGCAGCATCGTGCTGACCGGCGCGATGCTGGCGATGGCCTGGCTCGACTGGCGCCTGATGCTGGTGGTGCTGATGCTGTTCCCGGCGGTAATCGTGATCGTCTGGTTTTACCAGCGCATGAGCGCACCGGCCGTGATGCGTGCGCGCGAACTGCGCAGCGAGATCAATGCGCAGGTGGCCGAGTCGATCGGCGGCATGCCGGTGCTGCAAGCGAGCAATGCGGCGCTGCGTTTTGGCGACCGCTTCCGCGCCACCAATCAATTGCAGTATCACGCCCGCGTGGCCGAACTGCGTGCCAATGCGTGGCTGCTGCGACCAGCGCTGGACTTGCTCAATGTGCTGTTGCTGGTCGGGGTGATCTACAGCTTTGGCCAGCGCGAGTTCAGCGGACTTGAAGTCGGCGTGCTGTATGCATTCGTCAGTTACATCGCCCGCGTGGTCGATCCGTTGATCCAGATCACGCTGCAGTTCAGCCAGTTGCAGCAGTCGGTGGTGGCGGCGGCGCGAGTCAATACGCTGCTCAACGAACACAAGGTTGTTCCGAGCAAAAGCAATGAACGCATCAGTGCGGGAGCGGTCTCGATTCGTAACGTGCGTTTTGGGTATGTGCCGGGCCAGGACGTGCTGCACGATCTGACTCTGGATGTTCCGGCCGGTGCGTTTTATGGTGTGGTCGGTCACACCGGCAGCGGCAAATCGACGCTTCTCAGTTTGCTGCTGCGTTTTTATACCGCGCAACAGGGCAGTATCGCCATCGACCGGATTCCATTGGGGGCGATCGGCGACGAGGCATTCCGGGCCGACGTCGGGCTGGTCCCGCAAGAGCCATTTCTGCTGGCTGCCAGCGCGCGTGAAAACATCGACATGGGTCGCGACTACACGCAGGCCCAGATAGAAACGGCGGCCCGCGCCGCCAAGGCCCATGACTTCATCCTCGCGCTTGAAGACGGCTACGATACCTCGCTCGGTGAAGGCGGGGCGCGCCTGTCGACCGGCCAGAAACAACTGATCGCCGTCGCGCGCGCACTGGCGGGCCAGCCGCGTATCCTGTTTCTGGACGAAGCCACCTCGCACATCGATAGCGAAACCGAGCAAGTGGTGCAAGCTGCGCTCGACGAGTTGCGCGGCAGCGTGACGCTGATCGCGATTGCCCACCGGCTCTCGACCATCCGTGACGCCGACCGCATCATCGTGCTGAACCACGGTCGCATCGACGAGCAGGGCACGCACGACGAGCTGATGGCGATCGAGGACGGGATTTACCAGAAGCTGTATTTGCTGCAGCAATTGACGGACTAAGCGCACGCAACATGAATCCGCAGCGCTCGCTGCGGATTTGCATTCTTACAACTGAATCGGTCGATGGTTGACCGACTTCAAAAATAGCATCACTCCCAAAACACTTTTTTTGCGGCAGTGCCGGGCTTCGTTACGATGCCAGGACTGGCTGCAAAAAACAGTGTCTTCTTGTCGTCGCAACCATTCAACATCCCATTCAATCACCAACAGCAGGCCGGAGCATTCATGCATCGAGGCAGTCAGTTCCAGCGCGGACAAGCGCTGATTTACGGCATTTTCGTTCTGATGGGCGGACTGACGGCGCTGTTTTTCCTGTTCAATACCGGCCAGCTCAGCAGCGAAAAAACCAAGCTCGTCAACACCGCCGACGCGGTCGCCTACAGCGCCGGCGTGATGCAGGCCAGGGCACTCAATTTTGATGCTTACAACAATCGGGCGCTGGTGGCCAATGAGGTGCTAGTGGCACAGATGGTGAGTTTGTCCTCCTGGGGGCAGTATGTGTCGATGCATGCGAACAACCTGACAAGGGTGTTTCCTGATTGTTTTAATCCCTACTCTGCAGCTGGGGCCGCCGCCTTTAAATATGACTCGCTCTTCGGTGTTATCTGCTTTGCAGCAGCAAACTCTGATACCGGTTTAATTGTTAATGCAGGTGTGGCAATTGCGAACGGAGCGACAGCTGCGATTAACCCGATCGAAGCCAGTAAAACAGCAATCCGGTCCGCGCAGGTGTTGCTGCATGCGCCAGCTTATTTTCAGACATCCAGTAGGCAAGTGATGCAGGAAGTCGCAGATCGTAACTATGCTGGTGACGGCACGGTGACTGTTGCGGCATTCGATGCGGTACCTTCGGCAACGGTACCTGCTGTGTCAGACCTGCTCAATGGATTTACAAGACAGTATGCCGATGGTGATCGGGGTCGCCTTGCTGAAGTCGTCAGAATTGCTGCGTACTCCGATGATTTTGTTCGTGAGCGTAACTGGACCTCCACGGCCTTTCTTCCTTTGACATTTCTCCCGTGTGGCGGGAAGAGAAATTCGGTTAAACGGCGTGGTGGTACCGAACTGATCGGATTCGACGAATGGAAGGCTGAAGATACGGAGTCGTATTGGTACTTTTACAGCTCCTTTTCTTGGCGCAGAGGATGGAGATGCAAGGATTCTGAACAGGTCATTGCTTACGGCCAAGAGCAAGCTCATCCCACTGACCAGGACCAGGACGAGTCCGGTGCTTCGTTGGGAAGGTCTCCGGCTACCAATCCCCGTGCCAGTCGAAGCACATCGACTGACTCCTGGACCAACTACACCGGCTTACCCGCTTTTTACGATCTGAGCGATCTTGATCCCGCTAAAAATCCGGTCATGCAATTTCAGGTCCGGTTGACCCGCAACCCGGTCAACACAAGGACATCTGCTGGCACTTCGACCATCGCAAGCTCCCAGCGTCTCAATAATTTCCAGAACAATTTTGCCAATGGCGTGATGACTGCCGTTGCAGGAGGTGAAGTGTTTTTCGAACGCCCGCTGACGGTTGCCAGTGATCCGGGGCAAGGCAATTACAACCAGTACGCGGAAAAAATCAGCAGTCCCAACATGCGTGAAATCGGCAGTCTGTTCAATCCTTACTGGCAAGTGCGTCTGGCCACGATCGCGAATTAGCCAGCTTCACGAGACGGACTTATAGGGACACGGAGTACAGGGATGATTTTCGGAAAAATAAAGCGTGATGCAATCGCAATAACCAGAGGAACCGTTGCGGCAGTCCTGTTGCTGGCGGCATCGTCCATTGCCGAGCTTGCATTCGGTGCCGCCAATGTGGTGACCAGAGTGACCATGTCCTATGGTGCCCTGCTCAGGTTGGACTTAAGGAGTTCGTCCGATAAAGACGCAGAAATCACCACGAAAGAAGCAACCGAAATCCACACCAACATCATGATCCCGATCACCACCTTTGCACCGCAGCTCTCCGGCAAATATAAGGTCTATTCCGTTTCGCTCCCGCAAAAGGACTCACGCGAATGAATCGCCCGGCCAATCCCGCAACCGTCCCGCAGCGCGGTCAATCCGTCGTCGAATTCCTGGTCCTCTCCGTCGCACTGGTGCCGCTCTTCCTGCTCTTCCCGATGATCGGCAAATATCAGGATATCCGCCACGCGACCCAGATGGCGAGCCGTTATGCGGCCTTCGATGCGACCACCCGCAATGACATCCAGAGCGTCGATGGCTGGAAGCCGGAAGCGCAGCTCGCCGATGAAGTCCGGCGGCGCTTTTTCAGTAACAGCGACGCGCCGATCAAGACCAATGATGTCGCCAGTGACGTTGATGCCAACCGCAATCTGGCCTGGCGTGACCCGTACAACAATCCGCTGATTGCGCGCTTCAGTGATGTCGGTCTGTCCTTTGGCAATGGCAGTAACACGCATGCCGGCGGCTTCAGCGCAGCGTTCGATAGCACACCATTTAATCGCGTGCCAGTGGCCAACGCTGGCGCGATGGGCTTGCAGGCACCGGGCATCTATACCGCCAATGTCTCGGTGAAACTGGCGAATCTGCCAGCAGGCATTAGTAGCGTGGTTCCCTTCGATACGATTGACCTGTCGATGCAACGGCATACCAGCTTGCTGTTCGATCCTTGGAGTTCGCCGTCGCCGCAAGAAACCGAAAACCGTTTTGGCAATCTGGCCCCTGTCCCGAACGTTCTATCAGCCCTCGAGCCGGCCGTTAACCTTGGTGTCAGCATGGTCGACATGTTCAAGGTGAGTCCACCCGAATTCGGCAATCTGCAAAAGTGGCGCGATGTCGTCCCGCAGGATCGCCTGAGACCGGTCGAGTAAATCATGACCATACTTGCACGTTACTGTCTGTTGCTCTTGCTTTCCTTGCTGGTCTGGCTCTGCACCAGCGCCATCGCCAGCGTACTTGCCGCGACACCCTGGCCAAGTCCGTCACTACCCGCCGGTCTCGACACCTTCCCCATCGCGGATCAACTGACCGTCAACGACTTGCCGATGCGCCTGAAAGGATTCATTTCACCGCGCCGTCCTGCCGATTTATGCGAGGCATTCCGGCAATCGCTTGGTCAGCCACTGGTGGAAAGTACGGCGGCGGGCAAGCAGATACTTGGCCGCGCCGAGGGCGGATTTTATGTCACGGTACAAATCGAATCCGCCGGCACCGGCAGCAAAGGCATCGTCGCAGTGACCGATCTGGCGACGATGGTCAGGGATCACGCGCAAGGGCAGGGCGCGAACGCGCGCTGGCTAGACCGTCTGCCGGCTGGTTCCGTCATCAGCAGCCAGATGACCTCACAGGAAAATGGCCGGCAGGCGCGCCACATGGTGATCCTCAATCGCCATGCCGAAGCCGTCAATCGTGATGCCTTGTTGCGACTGATGACGGCCGACGGTTACCAGTTCGAGCGCGAGATCGGCGTTGATGCCACGTTGCAGCGCAGCCTGCCGTCCCAGCTTGCCGATGCCCGCACGATGGTTTTCAAGTCGCCAGGCAAGGAGGCGATGGCCGTCATCAGCCGCAGCGGTGACCAGACTTCGATCGTGTTGAACACGACAATCACCCTGCAAGGATTTCCATGAAAAGTCGAATGCTCCGTCGGTCGTCAGGCCAGGCGATGGTCGAATACTTGCTGGTGTGCGCCGCGCTGATGCTGGCACTCGGTATCAGCATGGGCCCGGACAGTAGCTTGCTCACACTGATCGAGGCATTCCAGAGCGCCTACCAAAATTACAGTTACTCCCTATCCCTACCAGAATGAACACCATCAACATCGCCGGCCTACCCGGCTTGCGCGTGACCGTGGCAAAAACGTTCTGGCAGCGCCTGAGAGGCCTGCTTGGCAAACGTCGTCTGGCCTACGACAGCGCCTTGTTGCTTATCCCTTGCAACAACATCCATACCGCGTTCATGTGCTTTGCGATCGATGTCGTCTTCATCGATCTGACCGGTACAGTGGTCGCGATCTACCCGCGCTTGCGACCATTCGGGATGGCCGTCGAGCCAGCTGCTTACGGCTGTCTCGAACTCTGTGCGGGCGCGGCTGCACGTTATGGATTGGAGGTCGGACAACGACTGGCGGCACCGGAGATGGCCAGGTCGAAGGACGTCTCGCGCCAGCCTGGCAAGGATCAATTTATACCGGTTGGTAAGTAATCCGGATCAAGAACAATGCGCGTCCGGGCGGCCCCATTCTGGATGCACCGCACCATGCAATCGCCTTTCGATGGTGCACTTGCATGCCATTATTCAGGCACCCGAGTCCGATAAAGTACGCTTCCTGATTTCGTGCCCAGGACAACTTCGATTTAACGTCGTTAAAACAAGTGCTTAAAAAAAACAATGTAAAAAAGCAAAAGCTGGCACGTTGCATGCAATAGGGAGTCGGTCCTGTCCACTTCCCGGAGATTTGCATGCACGCCTTGCCCAAGTTGCCCAAGTTATTTTCCCGTTGCCTGGTTGCCGTACCGTTTGCACTGGCACTGCACGCCAGCGCCTTTGCCGAAACGGTCGCGCGCTACGGCATTTCGATGGCGGATATCCCGCTGACGACTGGCCAGCCCGACCGCGGTGCCGGTGCCTACCAGTTCACCGGTCACACGATTTACGATCCGCTGGTGGCATGGGAATCGAACATCGGCACCCGTCCGGGCAAGCTGATCGCCGGTCTTGCCAGCAGCTGGAAAGTCGATCCGAAAGATAACAAGAAATGGACCTTCACCCTGCGCAAGGGTGCACTGTTTCATGACGGTTCCGAGTTCAAGGCCGACGCCGTGATCTGGAATCTGGACAAAGTCCTTAACGACAAGTCGCCACAATTCGATGCCAAGCAAAGTGCGCAAGTGCGACCACGGATTCCATCGATTGCGACTTACTCGAAGGTCAACGACTACACCATCGAGATCACGACCAAGACGGTGGACGCCCTGTTTCCGTACCAGTTGCCGTGGTTCCTCATTTCCAGCCCCGCGCAATGGGAAAAGCTCGGTCGCGACTGGAACAAGTTTGCCTCGCAACCATCGGGCACCGGTCCGTTCAAGCTCGACAAGCTGGTACCGCGCGAGCGCGCCGATCTGGTCAAGAATGCCGGTTACTGGGACAAGAACCGGATGGCCCAAACCGACCGCATCGTGCTGATCCCGATTCCTGATGCACTGACGCGCTCGAACGCGCTACTCAGCGGTCAGGTCGACCTGATCGAATCACCACCGCCGGATGTCGTGCCGCAGCTCAAGAGCGCCGGCTTCAAGCTGGTCACGAATGTCACGCCGCATGTCTGGCCGTATCACTTCAGCACCCAGCCCGGTTCGCCTTGGACCGACATCCGCGTGCGCAAGGCCGCCAATCTGGCCATCGACCGTGACGGCATCGTCAAGCTGATGAATGGCCTGGCTATTCCGGCCAAAGGGCAGGTTGACAGCACCAGTCCGTGGTTCGGCAAGCCGACCTTCAAGCTGACCTACGACATCGCAGCAGCCCGCGCACTGATGGCACAAGCCGGCTATAGCCAGGCCAAGCCGCTCAAGGCCAAGGTCATCATCGCCCAGGGTGGCACGGGTCAGATGCTGTCGTTGCCGATGAATGAATACATCCAGCAAAGCCTGGCCGAAGTCGGCATCCAGCTCGAATTCGAAGTGGTCGAACTGGAGACCCTGTACCTGCACTGGCGCAGTGGCGTCAAAGCCGACATGAATGCCGGCAAGGGTATCAGCGCGATCAACCTCGGGTACGTCACGTCCGATCCGTTCTATGGCATCACGCGCTTTGTCGATAGCCGTGCCATCGCACCGAATGGCGTCAACTGGGGCGGCTACAACAATCCGAAAGTCGATGCCTTGATCGATCAGATCAAGACCAGCTTCGATCCGAAAGTACAGGACGGCTTGCTGGCGCAAGTGCACCAGACCATGGTGGATGAAGCGCTGATGCTGTGGGTTGTCCACGATGTCAATCCACATGCCCTGTCACCGAAGGTCAAGGGTTTCATTCAGGCGCAGCATTGGTTTCAGGACTTGACGACGTTGAAGATGTAGAGCATTCGCGTGGGTACGATACCGACCACGGTCGTAGCGTGGGCACGGGGATATCGTGCCCACGCGCGCGCCCAAAAAAACGTCACCAATTCTCTCCGCACGACCGATTTTGAAAGACCCCCATGTTTTCGTACATCCTGAAACGTCTGCTCTACACCATTCCGATCGCACTGAGCGTCACGCTGGTGTCGTTCATGCTGGTCTATCTGGCCCCCGGTGATCCGCTCAATGCGATCGCCCCGGCCGATGCACCGGCCGAAGTGATCACCGCCCTGAAAGCGGCCTACGGTCTCGATCAACCGATCCCGGTCCAGTACGGCAAGTGGCTGCTGCGTGCCGTCCAGGGCGACCTCGGCAAGTCGATTGCCTCGGGGCGCGAAGTCGTCACCGAAGTTCTTGGCGCGGTCAGCAATACGCTGTTGCTGGCCGGGGTTGCCGGACTGGCCGGTGTGCTCGCAGGTTGCATCCTCGGTGCGCTGGCCGGCTACTGGCATGGCGGCTGGATCGACCGCATCGCCACCGTGTTATCCGTCATCGGCGTGAGCATTCCGCATTACTGGCTGGGGCTGGTACTGACGATTATTTTTTCGACCAAACTGGCCTGGTTCCCGGCGATGGGTGCCGGTCCCGGCGGCTCGGCCGAATGGCTGTGGGACCTCGAACACATGCGCTATCTGGTCTTGCCGGCGCTGACCTTGTCGGTGATCCCGCTGGGCATCATCACCCGCACCGTGCGGGCGCTGGTGGCCGACATGCTGGAACAGGAGTTCGTGATTGCCTTGCGCGCAAGAGGATTGAGCAATACCGCGATCTTCCGCCACGTCGCCAAGAACACCGCACCGACCATCCTTGCGGTCGCCGGTTTGCAGCTCGGTTATTTGATGGGCGGGTCGATCCTGGTCGAGACCGTGTTCGCCTGGCCCGGTACCGGCTTTCTGTTGAATACCGCGATCTTCCAGCGCGACATCCCGCTATTGCAAGGCACGATACTCGTGCTGTGCCTGTTCTTTGTCGCCCTCAATTTGCTGGTCGATATCCTGCAACCACTGATCGATCCACGGATGGGACGCGCTTAAATGAACCTCGCTCAAATTATCCCCACCGCACTTGCCGAGATCGTTCCAGCGGCCCCTAGCCGCAGTTTCTGGAATGTCGTCGGTCGCCAGTTGCGGCGCGATCCGGTCGCGATGATCAGTGCCGTCGTGCTGCTACTGATCATTGGTGCTGCTGTCTTTGCGCCCTGGCTGGCACCGGCTGATCCGTTCAAGGCCAGCATGCTGCGCCGCCTGCTGGAGGTCGGTTCGCCCGGTCACTGGCTAGGCACCGATGAACTTGGCCGCGACATGCTCACGCGATTGATGTATGGCGGTCGCCTGTCGCTGCTGATGGGCGTCGTGCCAGTGCTGGCCGCGTTCGTCATCGGCACTTCGATTGGACTGTTCGCCGGCTATGTCGGCGGTCGTGCCAACATGATCACGATGCGCGTGCTCGATGTGTTCTACGCGTTTCCGTCGGTGCTGCTGGCGGTCGCCATTGCCGGCGCGCTCGGCCCCGGCATGAGCAACAGCCTGATCGCCCTGACGCTGGTGTTCGTGCCGCAAATGGTGCGGGTGGCCGAAAGCGTGACAACCCAGGTGCGTCGCCTTGATTACATCGAAGCAGCGCGCATGAGTGGCGCTTCGGCCTTCTCGATCATCCGCGTGCATGTGCTCGGCAATGTGCTGGGACCGGTGTTCGTCTACGCGACCGGCCTGCTCAGTGTCAGCATGATCCTTGGTTCGGGCCTGTCCTTCCTCGGTCTGGGCGTGAAACCGCCGGAGCCGGAATGGGGCCTGATGCTCAACACTTTACGCTCGGCGATTTTTATGAACCCGCTGGTAGCTGCATTGCCCGGCGCGATGATTTTTATTACGTCGATTGCTTTCAACCTGCTCGCCGATGGCGTGCGCTCGGCTATGGATATCCGCAAATGACCACCCACATTCCTGCTTTGCCGGACCGCGGCGGACCGGCCCAGCCGCTGCTGATCGTTCGTAATCTGAAAAAATATTTTCCGGTGCGCCGTGGCGTACTGGAACGCGAACGCAAGTTCGTCCATGCCGTTGATGGCGTCAGCTTTTCGATCACCAAGGGCACGACGCTGGGCATCGTCGGTGAATCCGGTTGCGGCAAATCGACCACCGCGCGGCTGATCGCCAAGCTGATGGATCCCGACAGCGGCACGATGATTTTCGATGGCGAAGGCGTCGGTGAATTTCGCGGACTCGAACTGAAAAGCTTCCGGCAAAGTTTGCAGATGGTGTTTCAGGATTCGTTCGCCTCGCTCAATCCGCGCCTGACCATTGTCGAGACCATCGCCTATGGCCCGAAAGCGCACGGGCTGACCTCGGCCGAGGCTACCGAGCGCGCGCGTGCCTTGCTGGCACGGGTCGGTCTGGAACCGGACCAGTTCGGTTCGCGCTATCCGCACGAGTTGTCCGGCGGTCAGCGCCAGCGCGTCAATATTGCGCGCGCACTGGCTTTCAATCCGCGTCTGGTCATCCTCGATGAAGCCGTCGCCGCGCTCGACAAATCGGTGCAGGCGCAAGTGCTGAACCTGCTGCAGGAACTCAAGGCCGAGCACCAGTTGACCTATCTGTTCATTTCGCATGACCTGCATGTCGTGCATTACCTGTGCGATGAAGTGATGGTGATGTACCTCGGACAGGTGGTCGAGATCGGTCCGGTCGAACAGATTTATGGTCAGGCCGCGCACCCGTACACGCGCGCGTTGCTGTCAGCCGTGCCGTCAATGGACCCGGAGCACCGCACTGAAAAACCGCCACTGGCCGGCGATCCGCCGAATCCGATCAACCCGCCGCCGGGTTGCCGTTTTCGCGATCGCTGCCCGCATGCCGAAGCGGTCTGCGCGCAATCACCCGCACTGCTGCCGGCGCGCAATTTGCCCGGCCATCAGGTTGCCTGTCACATCAACGATCCGCGCTCCGGCCACAGCGCGATCGCATTGGAGCACGCAGCATGAGCGCGCCCCTGGTTTCAGTTAAAGACCTCGGCGTGCAATTTCACGGCAACCGCATCGCCAGCGCATTGAATAACGTCAGCTTTGAGTTGCAAGCCGGTGAAGTGCTCGGCCTGCTGGGCGAATCCGGTTCCGGCAAAAGCGTCACGCTGCGCACCTTGCTGCGCTTGCACTCACCACGCACCACGCGCATCAGCGGCAGCATCCATGTCGATGGCCAGGACGTGCTGGCGTTGCAGGGCAGGGCGCTCGATGCGTATCGCGGCGGCGTCGCGTCGATGGTATTTCAGGAGCCGGGACTGGCCTTCGATCCGGTCTATACCATCGGCCA
>CANFED010000071.1 GCA_947445995.1 Oxalobacteraceae bacterium
CACCAGGCTTTGGCGATCGTCGTAAAGCCATGCTCGAAGACATCGCCATCCTGACCGGTGGTCAAGTCATCGCTGAAGAAGTCGGCCTGACACTGGAAAAGATCACGCTGGAAGATCTGGGCCAAGCCAAGCGTATCGAAATCGGCAAGGAAAACACCACCATCATCGACGGTGCTGGTCAAGCTGTTGCGATCGAAGCGCGCGTCAAGCAAGTGCGTGTACAGATCGAAGAAGCAACCTCGGACTACGACCGTGAAAAACTGCAAGAGCGCGTTGCCAAACTGGCCGGCGGTGTTGCAGTGATCAAGGTTGGCGCAGCCACCGAAGTCGAAATGAAAGAAAAGAAAGCCCGCGTCGAAGATGCACTGCACGCTACCCGCGCTGCCGTGGAAGAAGGCATTGTTCCTGGCGGTGGCGTTGCCCTGCTGCGCGCACGTGCCAACATCAACGTCAAGGGTGACAATCCTGACCAGGAAGCCGGTATCAAGATTGTCCTGCGTGCGATGGAAGAGCCACTGCGCATGATCGTGCAAAACGCTGGCGAAGAAGCCTCCGTTGTTGTGGCACGCGTCCTCGAAGGCACGGGTAACTACGGTTACAACGCAGCCAACGGCACCTACGGCGACATGGTCGAAATGGGTGTTCTGGACCCAGCCAAAGTCACGCGTTCGGCACTGCAAAATGCAGCCTCGATCGCATCGCTGATGCTGACGACGGACTGCATGGTCTGCGAACTGGCCGAAGACAAGCCTGCCGGCGGCATGGGTGGCGGCATGGGTGGTATGGGCGGCATGGGTGGTATGGACGGCATGATGTAATGCCCGCTGTCTGACCTCGGAAAGCTACCGGGATAAGACGGCACTGCAATGAAAAAGCCTGCACGGGTTCAAACCGTGCAGGCTTTTTTGCGTTTAAATCACGTCAAACTCAATCGCGTAAAACTGTATCGGGCAACGCCTTCACGGGTGACCAGGGGTCCGTAGTGTAAAGTCTCGGGCTGTTCATCATCGGTGCATGCTCTGCTAATCGTGGCATGCACCTTCCCCCAACCCGGCTGAAAAGGACAACAATGAAAATCGGTTCCATTGGTGTAATCGGTGGCGGCTTGATGGGTGCGGGTATTGCCACGCGCTTTGCTCTCGCCGGTTTTGACACCATCTTGATCGAAGCAGATTCCCGGCGCATGACGCAAATTCCCGTCATCGTCAACGACATCCTCACCGAATTAATGGATGCAGAGTTATGCACGCCAGCCCAGCGCCAGCAGGCATTGCAATCGCTCTCCGTCACCAGCGATCTGACTGCGTTGGCCAATGCTGCCATCGTCATCGAAGCGATTCCGGAAGTGCTTGAGATCAAGCAGACACTGTATGCGCAGCTCGAATTACTACTGCGCGCAGACGCCTTCATCATGAGCAATACCAGCGGTTTTCTACCCGACCTGCTCTGTGAAAAAATGCAGCACAAGCAGCGTTTTCTGATTGCGCATTTCTGGAATCCGCCGCATCTCATACCGCTAGTGGAAGTCGTTCCGGCCAGCGCGACCGCACCGGACGTGATTGAAAAAACCATGGCGGTGCTGCGCCAGATCAAGGCCGAGCCCGTCTTGCTCGCCAAGGCGATCCCCGGCTTCATTGGCAATCGCTTGCAGTTCGCGCTGTTGCGCGAGGCGCTGCATATCGTGCGCAGCGGTGCCGCCGACGCAGCCACAGTCGACGCCGTCATGACAGCCTCATTGGGCCGACGCTACAGCATCATGGGACCACTGGAATCCGCCGACCTGGGCGGCCTGAACACCTTGCTGCAGATAGGCACGCACCTGATGCCGGAACTGGCCAATGACCAGCAGCCGCTTGAACTGATGCGCGAGTACGTCGATCAAGGTGAGTTCGGCATCGCCAGCGGACGCGGATTTTATGAATGGGATGAAGAACGCATTGCGTCGGTCAGTGCCCGCCGCCGTGCACTGCTACGTCGCAATCGCACGGCCTGACGTCAACTCATCGGGCCACTCAGTTGCGATAATTATCCGACGGTGGCTCGACCAGCGCGGCTTTCGCGGCAGCCTTGGCATCGAGCATTGCCTGATGCTCGGCCAGCAAGACTTCGCGCGTTTGTGGCGTCTCCAGCGATATCCGTCCCAGCGCACCGCTGCGGTAATCCTGCAGCAAGGTGTGCGCTGCTTTTTCCAGATCAACGCCCTTGCCCTTCAAACGAAAACCACGCCGCAGCGCGACGGCCTCGACGATGCCAACACCGTCCATCGCGGCCGGATCGACACCGTAGCGCGCCGCCAATTGCTGCGGGTAATACTTGAGCAAGGCATCGGCCAGAAACGTCGCCACTTCTTCCTCGATCAGCGCGTTGCTCCCCACCGCATGGCTTGCTGCCAGCATCAGTCCATCGCTGGGCAGCGCAATTTTTGGCCACAGCATGCCGGGCGTATCCGTCAGCACGATGTTATTGCCGAGATACAGTCGCTGCTGAATCTTGGTGACTGCAGGCTCATCACCGACCTTGGCCACCCGTTTTTTCAGGAGCGCATTCATCAGCGTAGACTTGCCGACGTTAGGAATGCCCATGATCATGATGCGCAATGGCTTGAGCGGCGTACCCCGATGCGGTGCGATCTTCATGCACAGTGCCGGAATTTTGGCAACATCGGCGGGAAGCTTGCAGCTCAGCGCCACCGCATGCACGTCGGGCTGTCGGTTGTAATAAGCGATCCATGCAGCCGTCGCAGCCGGATCGGCGATATCACTCTTGTTGAGAATTTTCAGGCAGGGACGCTGGCGATCAGCGCGCAACGTTTCGATCATCGGATTGCAGCTGGCCTGTGGCAAACGGGCGTCCAGCACCTCGATCACCATGTCGACCTTCTCCATGGCTTCGGCCGCCTTCTTGCGGGCGGCATTCATGTGACCTGGGTACCATTGTATGGACATTGACGATTCGATCCTGAGAAAAGAGGTCGCTATTCTACCCGCTGCCTGCCACTTGACGGACCGTTCTGTCAGGCTTAATCGATTTCAGCCAGCACCTTCAGATGGGCGACCACACTGCGTCCGAGTGCCGACAGGTTGTAGCCGCCTTCAAGGCAACTGACGATGCGCCCCTGCGCGTACTGCTGCGCGATCAGCATCACCTGTTTCGTGATCCAGGCATAGTCATCTTCGAGCAGGCCCATCTGGCCGAGATCATCTTCACGATGGGCATCGAAACCAGCCGAGATAAAGATCATTTGCGGCTGGTGCGCATGCAGCGCCGGCAGCCATTTGTCGGTGACGACCTGGCGCACGATGTCGCCACCGCTGAAGGCCGGCACGCCGACATTGACCATGTTGTGCAGGCCCGGCTTGCTACCCGAATCCTCGACAAACGGATACAGCGCCTCCTGAAAGAAACTCGTCATCAGCACGCGCGGATCATCACGGAACGTGTCATGCGTGCCGTTGCCATGATGGACATCAAAGTCGATGATCGCGATGCGCTGCAAACCATGAAATTCGATCGCCCGGCGGGCCGCAATCGCGACATTATTGAACAGGCAGAAGCCCATCGGCTCGCTCGGCGTGGCGTGATGACCGGGCGGCCGAATCGAACAGAATGCGTTGTCCAGCTCGCCGGCCATCACCGCATCGGTTGCCGCAACCGCCGCACCCACCGCGCGCAATGCCGCGGTCATGCTGTGCGCATTGAGGAAGGTGTCGGGATCGATCGGATAGTACGGATCAACATCAGGATCGTCGGCCGGAACATGATCGGCCACCCGCGCAATGGCTTCGGCCGTGTGCACGCTGGACAACATGTCGATGGTCGCCAGGGGCGCTTCATAATGCTGCAACAGCGTGCTGATGCGACTGGCGATGAGCTGGTCATCGATGGCTTGCAGACGCGCGGGCGCTTCGGGATGCCACGATCCCATGTCATGACGCCTGCAATCGGAATGGGTAAAGAAGCCAGTACTCATGGGACCTTGACGGTTATCAGCATTACACCGGGCAATACCCGGAGCAATACACGGGGCACGGCGCCGGACACTACACAGGGCACTACGCCGACAGAAATATTCCACCGGGCAATGCCTAGCGTTCTCGCATAGAATCGTCCAAGTGTAACCAAGATTGCAGTGCACAAGTACCCCCCAACCGACTATTCTCTGACACCACTCATGTACTCACCAGTTCACGCGGCAGCAAAACAGATCAACCAGATCGTGGTTGGCAAGGAACTCCAGGTACGCCAGGCGTTGGTCTGCTTGCTGGCCGGTGGTCATTTGCTGATCGAGGACGTGCCCGGTGTCGGCAAAACCACGCTGGCGCATGCGCTGGCGATTTCGCTGGGAATGCAATTTAATCGCGTGCAATTTACCAGCGACCTGATGCCGGCCGATGTGGTGGGCGTCTCGATCTTCGACCGCGAAACCAGCCGGTTCGTGTTCCATCCGGGACCGATCTTCACGCAAGTGCTGCTGGGCGACGAGATCAACCGTGCCACGCCAAAGACCCAGTCGGCGCTGCTCGAAGCGATGGAAGAGCGACAGGTCACCGCCGATGGCGTCACGCGGGCGCTACCCCAACCGTTCTTCGTGATCGCCACACAAAATCCAGCCCACCAGATCGGTACATTCCCGTTGCCGGAATCCCAGCTCGATCGCTTCCTGATGTGTCTGTCGCTCGGTTATCCGGACGTCGCCGCCGAGCGTGCGCTACTGATGGGTGAGGATAGGCGCAGCATGCTGCAGGCACTGGGCGCGTCCATGCAACCCGCCGATTTGCTGGCGGCACGGGCCGGACTGGCGAGTATCCATACCTCCGACAAACTGATCGACTATGTGCATGCGCTGGTACTGGCATCGCGCCAGAATGGCATGTTCCAGGAGGGCTTGAGTCCACGTGCCGCGATCGCGCTGGTGCAGGCATCTCGCGCCTGGGCTGCGCTCGAAGGCCGCAATCATGTCATTCCCGAAGATGTGCAGGCAGTCCTCGCGCCGGTTGCCGCACACCGCTTGCGACCCTTGAAATCGGCCGGCGGATCGGCGCTGGCAAGCCGCGACCTGGTCGCCCAGATGGTCAAGTCGGTCGCCCTCTGACGCTGCGCCAATGACGATCGTGCGCAACCGGATCGGCACCTTGCTCGACCGCTGGCTCTATCGGCTGGCTGGTCCGGAAGCGGGTGAAATCGTGCTCGGCCAGCGACGCGTCTTCATCGTCCCGACTAGTGCCGGCTGGGGCTTTGCCTTCATGCTGGTGCTGCTGTTCATCGGTTCGGTCAACTACAACCTGAACCTCGGCTTTGCCTTCACCTTCCTGATCGCCTCGTGTGCGGTGGTCGACATGCATCTGACCTTTCGCAATCTGGCCTATCTCCATCTGGCTCCAGGACGTGCCGCGCCAATTTTTTGCGGCGACATGGCGCTGTTCGAGCTGCAACTGACCAACCGGCGCAAGCATGACCGGTATGCGATCTGGATGGATTTTTACGCTCATGCCGGCACCGTCGCGCATGCCGTCGATGTCGCTGCGCTGGACACCAGCACAGTCACGCTGGGTGTCGCAAGCACCACGCGAGGCTGGCTGCCGGCACCGCGTGTGCGACTGGTCACGCGCTTTCCGCTGGGTTTGTTGCGGGCCTGGAGTTACTGGCAACCTGACTTGCGGGTACTGGTCTACCCGCACCCGGAGCAAGGTGCACCACCGCTGCCGCTGGTGACCAACAGTGCCGTGCATGGCGTCGGGATGGCCGGCAGCGACGACTTCGCCGGCATCCGCGCCTACCGGCCTGGTGATTCGATGCAGCAGCTGGCATGGCGCCAGATCGCCCGGATCGATCCGGGCCTCGGTGGCATGCTGCTGACCAAGCAGTTCGAAGGCGGTGCCGTGAGCGAACTGGTGATCGATTTTGCCGGCTTTCCCCGCGTCATGGATCTGGAACTGAAGCTCTCGCGCATGACGCGCTGGGTCCTTGATGCGGAAGCCGCGCGCTTGCCGTATGCATTCCGGCTCGGCGCGCTGAACCTGTCACCGGCGCACGGACCGGCACAACAGGCGACCTGCCTGCAGGCGCTGGCCGAGTTTGCACCGGCATGACTACCACCTCGTCATCACCTCGCAAGCTGCGCACGCCGATCGCCCGCGACAAGGCCGACATGCTGACCTTGCTGGTGGCCTGTCTGCTGGTGCTGTTACCACATTTCTTTTATTTGCCAGTGTGGATTTCTGTTGGCGTCGCGACGCTGCTGGGCTGGCGTAGCTGGATCACGCTGACCGGCAAGCGACTGCCGCCACGCTGGCTGTTGCTGCCTGTCGCGATGCTGGCGATGGGCGGCATTTACCTCGCCTACCGGACACTGCTCGGGCGTGACGCCGGGGTGGCAATGCTGGCGCTGCTGCTCATTCTCAAGCTGCTGGAAATGCATGCCAAGCGGGATTTGTTCGTGGTGCTGTTCCTGAGCTTTTTCCTGCTGCTGACTAACTTTTTTTATTCGCAGAATATCCTCACCGCCCTGTTGATGGCCATCGCCGTGCTGGCGCTGCTCACCGCCCAACTGTCGTTCCAGTTCACCGGCACCGTACCACCGCTGAAGAAAAAGCTGCGCCTTGCCACGTTGATTGTGGGCCTGGCGACGCCGTTGATGCTGGTGCTGTTCCTGCTGTTTCCGCGCATTCAGGGACCACTGTGGGGCATGCCGGGCGACGCCACCGGTGCCCGTACCGGCCTGTCCGACTCCATGACACCGGGCATGATTTCGTCGCTGGCGTTATCGGACGACATTGCCTTCCGGGTCAAATTCGTCGATCCGGTTCCGCCTCAGGCCAGTCTGTACTGGCGCGCCAGCGTGCTGTCGCATTTCGATGGCCGAACGTGGACGGCACAACCCCAGACACCAATGAAAGCCGGCAGCGTGAAACCCTTGCCGGGCAGTTCGGCCACACGCTACCAGGTCACGATGGAACCGCATGGCCGACGCTGGCTGTTCGCGCTGGAGACGCCATTCGCACCACCACAACTCAGTGGCAACAGCGCTTATCTCGCCAACGATTTCCAGCTGCTTGCCAGGGAGCGCATCGGTACACGACTGCGCTACGACGTCACTTCGTGGACGCAGTTCTCGTTACAGACCGATAGCGTTCCCGATGAACTCAACGATGGATTGCAACGCGTGCCTGACTTCAACCCGGCCACCACCCGCTTCGCCCGCAGCTTGCTGGCGCAATCGAGCGACAGCGCCGAACTGGTGAGACTGGTGCTGCAATACTTCCGTCGCGAACCATTCAGCTACACGCTGGAACCGCCGCTGCTTGGTCGCAATTCAGTCGATGAATTTCTGTTTTCCAGCCGCGCCGGTTTTTGCGAACACTATGCGTCCGCCTTTGTCGTGCTGATGCGTGAACTGGGCATACCGGCGCGTGTCGTCACCGGCTACCAGGGCGGCGAAATCAATCCGAGCGATGGCTACATGGAAGTGCGCCAGAGCGATGCCCATGCCTGGGCCGAAGTGTGGATCGAACAGCGTGGCTGGATCCGGGTCGATCCGACGGGCGCTGTTGCGCCGGAACGTATCGCGCGCAGTGTCGCCAGCCAGTCGGGCCGTCGCCTGTTTGGCGGACTGGTAACGCCGGCTCCCGATTCGTGGCTGGCAAAGACCCGATTCAACTGGGATGCGCTGTCGAACGCATGGAACCAGCGCGTCCTGAACTATTCCTCCGAACAGCAAAAAGATCTGGTCGCCCGGCTCGGCATCGGCAAAGTTGACTGGCCGGTATTGACCGCGCTGATGCTGGGCGCAGGCACTCTGGTGATGGCCATCATGATGTTGCCGTTACTGATGAACCGCGCCAAACCTGATCCGGCCGGCAAACTGTATGCGGCGTTCTGCCGGCGCATGGCACGCTTCGGCATCGTGCGTGCGCAGCATGACGGGCCGCGCACCTTCATGGCTGTCGTGGCAGCCAGCGCCCTGCTGCCAGAGCCGACCAAAGCGGCCGCGTTACGTTTTCTGGACGGCTATGAAGCGCTGCAGTATGGTACGGTGGACCCCCGCCGGCGCCATGCTGCGCTGTCCCAATTACAAACCTTACTGGCCGCATGTCGATGACTTTTTCCGTATTCCCCCAACATGCACTTCGCAGTACTGTCCTCGCTTTGTCCCTCACCCTGGCGGTCGCCGGCACCTCGGCAGCAGAGCCGGACCGCCCTAGCGGTAGCCGTTCGGGCCAGCTCGCCGATTTTTCACAATGGCAGGATGTTCGCGACTTCATCGACCTGATGGTGACCCGCCACGCATTCGATCGAGCCGCTCTGGAAGTACTGTTTCGCCAGACCGCCTACGTCGAACAGACCGTCCAGTTAATGAAACCGGCACCGGCAGGTCGGCCAAAAAACTGGAATGCCTATCGGGCCCGCTTCGTTGAACCGGTTCGCATCAATGGTGGCGTGCGTTTCTGGAATGAGAACGCCGAGGCACTGGCGCGCGCCGAGTCGCAATTTGGCGTACCAGCCGAAATCATCGTTGCGATCATTGGCGTTGAAACTTTATATGGTCGCTATACCGGCAACTTCCGCGTCATGGATGTGATTACGACGCTGGCCTTTGATTATCCGGATACCCCGACGCGCAACGCACGGATGGCATATTTTCGCGGCGAACTCGAAAACACCCTGCTCTACGCACGGGATTCAAAGATCGATCCGTTCAGCCTGACCGGTTCGTACGCTGGTGCCATTGGCTGGCCGCAGTTCATGCCTGGCAGCATCCGTGAATATGCCGTCGATTTCGACGGGGATGGCAAAATCGATCTGCGCAATTCGCCGGCGGATGCGATCGGCAGCGTCGCCAGTTTCCTGATCAAGCATGGCTGGCGCAGCGGAGAGCCGATCGTATTTCCGGCTGTCGTGAGAGCCAAGGACGGTGCTGGTGCGCAGGCTTGGGATACATTCATCAATCAGGGACTGGAAGCCAAATTCAGTGCCACTGACTTCAAAGCCGCCGGTGTCATGCCCACCACACCGCTGCCGGACAACATGCTGTTCGGCCTGGTTGATCTGCAAAATGGCACGGACGCGCCTGAATTCTGGCTCGGTGCCGCCAACTTTTTTGCCATCACCATGTATAACCGCAGCTTTTTTTATGCGATGTCGGTGGTCGATCTGAGTCGCTCGGTGCGCTCTGCTCGGGCCATCAACCCTTGAGTACAGTCAGGTCGATCTGCAGGGTCTCGCCATTGCCGCTGACCCAGACTTCGCCGTCCTGCATCGTGTATTGCAGTTGCATGTTGCGCTGTGCCAGCTTGGCCATTTCCAGGCTGCTGGAAGGCGACAAGTTGATGACCTCAAGGTTACGGGCGCGGTCGACCCGGCTTCCGATCTGGTTCCACCAGATCGGACTGCTGTAACTGTAGCTGTAGATCTTGACCTTGTCGGCACGACCACAGGCTTTCAGGATACGACGGTCGTCCGGTTGACCGACATCAATCCACAGGTCGATCGCGCCGGTCAGGTCTTTTTGCCAGATATCTGGCTCGTCCGCATCGGCAATCCCCTTGGCAAACACCAGCGCTTCATGGGCATGACGCGCGAAGGCCAACAAGCGCACCATCATGCGTTCATCGGTTTCGGATGGGTGACGTGCGATGGTCAGCACATGGTTCTGGTAATAATGCCTATCCATGTCGGCGATCTGGATATCTGCTTTGTAAATGGTTGCCTTGATTGCCATTGCGGGGTATTTTTCCTGAAGCGATAGGTGGATGGATGCGCGAAAGCGGCTGCGAAGCATAGCTGATCGCACTCAAGCGCAGCGTAAAAGTTCGCGCCTGCGCCTATAATGGGTGCCCGATTCCCGATCCTGCGTCACACATGCCCATTGAAGCTGCCGACCACGCCCTGTTCATCAACGCGACCCGCACATGGCTGGAACGCGCGGTGATCGGACTGAACCTGTGCCCGTTCGCCAAGGCTGTCCATAGTCGCAACCAGATCCGTTTTCAAGTCAGTTCCGCAACGACCACGTCGGCACTCCTGGCCGACCTGACCGAAGAGATGCGGACACTATCAGAAGCAGACCCGGAAATCATCGACACCACGCTGCTGATCCACCCCCATCTGCTTGCCGACTTCCTCGACTATAACGATTTCCTGGAACTGGCCGACCAGGCACTGGAAGACTTGCAGCTTGATGGCATCTTGCAGATCGCCAGTTTTCATCCGCACTATCAATTCGCAGGGACTGACCCCGACGACATCGATAATTACACCAATCGGTCGCCTTACCCGACCTTGCATTTACTGCGTGAAAGCAGCATCGACCGCGCTGTAGAAGCATTTCCGGATGCAGCCAGTATTTTCGAACGCAATATCGCGACCTTGCACGAACTCGGCCACGCCGGCTGGCAGGCCTTGAACCTCGACTCGGCAGAAACAAATCGCACTCCCGAAAAGCCAGTCGACCAATCAGGCCGGTAACAGAAGTCCACGGTACGACTCATTCCATTGAGAATTATCAAAGTATCATCATGGTGACTGAATAAACTTGGTGTCACGTGAAATGAAGTGTCGATCAGCAACTCATTACCGATGGACTACCGCACGGAAATAATAAGGAAACAAAACGGGGGCATCCTCCGTTCATCTTAAATTCACGATATCCAGCAGTAATTGCACATTGACTTTTGCATTTTCGTATCCATGTGCACTGCACTGCCAGTCGTTTCTACAAACGCTGGTACCCCGCCCAAAGAAATATGGGCGCAATTGCAACTGTATGAATTTGACGTAGTCCAAGCATTTCTTGCTAATAAACCACAGACGACGCATTTTTCCTTGTACACTCAACTTGCCCTATGGAATTATTTAGATTATGACCACTCAGTTAGAACACACTATGTCCAGCAACCGACTTTCAGACCTGTTAGCGTACGATCCAAACAACCTGCTTGATTCATTAATCAACAAGTTAAATCTCAAAAATGATGCGGCACTCTCGCGTGCGCTGGAAGTTGCTCCTCCCGTCAT
This sequence comes from Oxalobacteraceae bacterium, assembly GCA_947445995.1. Classification (GTDB taxonomy): domain Bacteria; phylum Pseudomonadota; class Gammaproteobacteria; order Burkholderiales; family Burkholderiaceae_D; genus Actimicrobium. The sequence continues at coordinate 11,014 of CANFED010000071.1, forward strand.
CAGCAAAATTCGCCATCGCCGTCTACCGGTCGGTGCTTCGTTATTGATCCGCATGCACGAAGTCAGCGACCTGAGCATTCGTGACCTGCGCGTCCTGATGGGCGACCGGCGCGACAAATTCCGTATCAGCGACAAGCAGTTCAAACCAAAGGATGGCACGTCTGAAGGCCACGACGACGCGCAAGACTGATTATCGGGATCATCTTTTTGGATGATCCCTTTTTTGTCTGGCAGTCACGCACTCATGCGCGCGCCAGCACAAATATTATTCAGGCAGGAAATATGCCGGTCGACAGATAGCGATCCCCGCGATCACAGATGATGAACACGATCGTGGCATTCTCGACGCTCTGAGAGATCCTGAGCGCAACCTCGCAAGCGCCTGCAGCAGACGGACCGCAAAATATACCTTCCTCGGCAGCAAGTCGTCTTGCCATCGTCTCTGCGGCTGACTGGCTAACGTTTTCAACCTGATCAACACGCGCCCGATCAAAAATCTTTGGCAGGTAGGCTTCTGGCCATTTTCGGATGCCGGGAATCTGCGAGCCTTCCTCCGGTTGTGCGCCGACGATCTGGATCGCGGAATTTTTTTCCTTCAAAAATTGCGACACTCCCATGATGGTGCCGGTGGTACCCATCGCGCTGACGAAATGGGTGACCTTGCCATTGGTATCGCGCCAGATTTCCGGACCAGTCGTCTGATAATGGGCCAGAGGATTGTCTGCGTTACCGAACTGATCGAGAATCGTGCCCTGGCCGTCCTTTTGCATTTGTTCGGCCAGGTCTCGGGCGTATTCCATGCCACCTGTTTTGGGCGTCAGGATAATCTTGGCTCCGTAAGCGGCCATGCTTTGCTTGCGTTCCTCGCTGAGGTTTTCGGGCATCAGCAAGATCATTTTGTAGCCGCGCATTGCCGCGACCATGGCCAGTGCAATGCCGGTGTTGCCACTGGTCGCTTCGATCAACGTATCGCCCGGCTTGATGTCGCCACGCTCCTCGGCATGCCGGATCATCGACAGTGCAGGACGGTCCTTGACCGAGCCCGCCGGATTATTGCCTTCGAGCTTGCCGAGGAGGATGTTATTACGCTGCGCGACGCTGTCGCCACCGATACGCGTGAGCTGGATCAGCGGCGTGTTGCCAATCGTGTCTTCTAAAGTCAGGTAAGCCATGGTGTCCAGTCGCGTCAAGTTAAGCCGGCCATTTTAAACGCAGAAGTATCCGCGTGTGCTGATGGCCAGCATCGCCGCGACGGCAGACTGTTATTTCGACGGCCCGATGGCCTTGCGGGCGTTGCCATCCACAGTCAGTCCGGCATCAGAGAGCCGGACTGCGCTTTTTTTCTTGATGCCTTTGACGCGCTGCTCGAGGTCTTCCCAACTCTTGAATTTTCCACCCTTCTGGCGTTCATCAAGAATCGCTTGCGACATGCGCGGGCCGACGCCCTTGATGCCGTCGAGTGCGGCCTGATCGGCCTGGTTGACATCGACATTGGCTGCCGCCTGACAGGCACTGGCAAATACAAGGATGCTGGCGATTGCCAGCAGACATTTTTTGATCATCAACTTCTCCCTTTCTAACGTCGTTGAAATACTAAAGTGCCAGTATTCATCGCGTCGGAAGGAACAGGTCGTTTTCGGTACGCTGCTGCCATCGGCTTCGCACCCGTGACCTGTTTTGCGTTAGCCGAACAACTCTTCGCTGGTAACCGTCGCCGTGCCGAGCTTGCCAACGACAATGCCACCCGCCTTGTTGGCCAGCAGCACCGCTTCCGCCAGGGTTTTCCCCGCGCCAAGCATTGCCGCCATCGTTGCAATGACCGTATCACCGGCACCCGAGACGTCATAGACCTCGCGCGTCATCGCGGGTGTGTGCAGCACTTCGGCATCCGTGTACAGCGTCATGCCCTCTTCGGATCGCGTCAATAGCAGGGCCTCCAGCCTGAGTGACTGGCGCAATTGCTGCGCCTTGGCGGTCAGTTCGCTTTCATCGCGCCAGCTGCCTACGACTCGCCTGAATTCGGATTTGTTCGGCGTGAGCAGCGAAGCGCCTGCATAACGCGAAAAATCATCGCCCTTAGGATCAACCAGGGTGCGCTTGCCGAGTCGTACCGCAGACGCGATCATGTCGGCGACGTTGACCAGACTGCCTTTGGCATAGTCAGACAGCACGATGACATCGTATTGCGGCAAGAGCGCGTTGTACTGCGTGAGTTTGTCGCGCAAGACGATATCGGTCGGTGCCTCCTCGAAATCGATGCGCAACAATTGCTGTTGCCGGCCGATCACGCGCAATTTGATGATGGTCGAGATGGCCGGGTCACGATTCAGAAAGCACCCGATCTTCAGTTCGGCCAATTGACGTGCGATCGTATCTGCGGCGTCGTCTTGTCCGACCACACCAAGCAAGCCAACCTGCGCTCCCAGCATCGCGGCATTGCGTGCCACGTTGGCAGCACCGCCCAGACGCTCTTCGCGCCGCTCGACGCGCACGATGGGCACAGGTGCTTCTGGTGAAATCCGGCTGACCTCGCCAAACCAGTAACGATCCAGCATGATGTCGCCCACTACCAGAATGCGACTA
>CANFED010000072.1 GCA_947445995.1 Oxalobacteraceae bacterium
GCCAGCGGCAACCATTTTGTCTATGGATTCCAGCCGACCATTGACATCTCGCTGCTGGCACAGGATGCGATCCGGACGTACGGCGATGCGAACGTCGGCTTGCGCGGCACGGCGAGTGGCTTACTCAATGGCGATACATTCGGCACGGCAGTCACTGGCAGTTACGGTGGTGCCGGTACGCAGGTAGGTTCCTACTCACTGACCAATAACTTCTTCTCGCCGGTAGGCTATCGCATCAATGTTGCTCCCGCGTCGCGCACCATCGCACCGGCGACACTGACCTATCAGGCCGCCGCAGCTGGCCGCTTGCAGGGCAATGCCAATCCGGTGCTGGGCGGTACGGTCAGTGGTCTGGTCGGCGGCGAGACGCTCGCTGGGGCAACGACCGGCAGCGCGGTCTTTACATCCGCCGCGTCTGCAGCGAGCCTGCCGGGACAGTATGCGATTACTGGCGGTGGCCTCAGTGCGCGCAATTATGTGTTTGTGCAGGCTGCAGCGAACGCGCTCGCACTCCGGGTCGATGGCGTGCCGGACACGGTGTTGCTGGCTATCGCGCCGGTCGTGGCGCGCGACGTGACGCAGGCCAGCAGCGACCTGTATGGCAAGAATATTGGCACGCAGGGGATTTGTGCGAGTGCCAGTCCGCTGGCGGCACTGTCGACCGGTAATGTCACGACGGACCGGCTGGCGCTGGAATGGTCGCGCGTCAAGAGCAGTCCTAACCTGAGCAACTGCATCGCGCTGATGGCGCGCAGCAGCTGCGAGGCCTATTGAGTGCCGGATCACGATAAAGATTTTAATTTCATTTTGATATCTTTCCTCAGTTACACTGCCCGTAAAAATACAAGGGAATTCGCCAGCAGCGCACTCTGGCGAAGAGTGAACACGCAAGCAGTTCCACGTCGCAAAGCCACAGCAATGACCTCTTTATTTACAGCGAAGACGGTGGTCCGGTTCGCTTGCCTGTTTCTGCTGATCACCTTCGCACCGTTCACGCTGGCGCAAGGTCTGATCTCGTTTGCCGAAAAGCCGGTGCAGGTCATCCGTGGCACGGTACTCCACACCGGTGTGGCTGGTGTGCTGCTTGAGAGCGGCGACCTGCTTGCCTCTGCCGAGGCCGGGGTGCAGCTCATGGGCTTTGGCGACGCCATCATTGCATTCGGTCCGGCCAGCCGGATTGCCGTCGAACACAGTACCAAGGCAACTGAACTGGCGCTGCTCGAAGGCTGGCTGAAGGTGCAGATCAAGGCCGGGGAACAGGTCATCATGATCCAGACGTCACGGTTGCGGGTGCGCGCCACCAGCGGCACGCTGATCGTCCATGCGGGCGCATTGCGCGATGAAGTCTTCGTTGAAAACGGCACGCAAATGGTGGCCGAACTGGGCAGCAAGCGCGAGGTGCTACGCGAGATCAAGCTCGATCGCGAGCAGTTTGCGGTGCGGTCCGGCGATGCGCCACTCAAGACTGGCGGGCGGCCAGGCCGCGAATTCATTGACGAAATGCCGCTGACTTTTCGCGATGGACTGGTACCGGTCACACCTCCGAAAAATGCCAAAGTCGCGCTGAAAAAAGAACACGAGGTGGGCTACGACGAAGTCGCCCGCTGGCTGGAGAGCCCGATCGTGCTGCAACAATCGCTGGTGCGCCGGTTCACGCCGCGCCTGAAAGATCGTGCATTCCGCCAGTCGCTCGATGCCGCGCTGGGGCAGTCGCGTGACTGGAAACCCATCCTGCATCCGCCGCCACCGGTCATCCCTAAAAAGTCGGGGTGAGTTGTTTTGTCCTATCCCGCTCCAAGCCTTTCGCTGTCTCCCACAGAATCGACCAGGACCCGCCATGAAACTGACGCTCGCCACCAAATTCAACATCGTTTTCATTATTATTTTTACGGTGGGTTTCGCCGCCGCCAGCCTGATCGCCAATATGCTGCTCAAGGCGAATGCGCGCGAAGAGACGCTGGAGAGCGCCCGCATGCTGATGCAGTCGGCGTCGTCGATCCGTTCGTACACGTCCAAGCAAATTGCGCCATTGCTGCAATCCCACATGAAGTTCGAGTTCCTGCCGCAGTCGGTGCCGTCGTATTCGGCGACCGAGCATCTCAACACGCTGCTCAAGTCGACTCCGGATTTTTCGTACAAGGAAGCGACGCTCAATCCGACCAATCCGCGCGATCGCGCCTCGGACTGGGAGGCGGATCTGGTCAATGCGCTGCGCGACAAGCCGACCACCACCGAACTGGTGGGCGAGCGCATGACCACGATCGGACCGGCACTGTATATCGCGCGGCCATTGCAGATCAAGGACGGTGCCTGCCTGGTCTGTCACAGCGTGCCGGACGCGGCACCGAAGACCATGCTCGATATCTACGGTCGCAACAACGGCTTTGGCTGGAAGCTCAATGAAATCGTCGGTGCGCAGGTGGTGTCAGTGCCGATGGCGGTACCGCTGCAGCGCGCTAATGTGATGTTGCGCACCTACATGCTGTCGATGCTGGGCGTGTTCGTCTTCCTGTTCATTGCACTGAACGTGATGGTGCATCTGTTCGTGACGCGCCGCATTACCCGCATGGCGACGCTGGCCGATCAGGTCAGCATGGGCAAGTTCGATGCCGATGAACTCGACGTGAAAGGCAGCGATGAATTGTCGGCGCTGGCGCGCTCGTTCGTGCGCATGCGTACCAGTCTGGCCAGTGCAATGAAGATGCTCGACGAGTGATTCGATGCGTCGATAGGGCAATCATCCCAAGTACAATCGAAGCTTCATTGCTTTTGAAACAGGGACCGCAGCATGCCTGAGCAGATCGGAAAATACCGCGTCGATAGCGTCCTCGGCGAGGGCGCGATGGGGGTGGTCTACAAGGCCTTCGATCCGCATATCGAACGCGTCGTCGCACTCAAGACCATCCGCAAGGAACTGTTGCGCGGCCATCAGGAGATGGATCTGGTGGCCCGCTTCAGGAACGAGGCGCAGGCGTCCGGCCGGCTGACCCATCCCAATATCGTCGCGGTCTATGACTACGGCGAGACCGAGGACGCGGCCTTCATCGCGATGGAGTTCGTCGAGGGCACGCCGCTCAATGCGCTGCTGGTGCCGAACCAGCCTACCGATCTGGCGCGGGTGATGGTGTGGATGACCCAGTTGTTGCGCGCGCTCGGCTACGCCCATGCGCGCGGCGTCGTGCATCGCGACATCAAACCGGCCAACCTGATCATCACGGCCGAGGCGCAAGTCAAGATCACCGACTTCGGCATCGCCCGCATCGAATCATCGACGCTGACCCAGACCGGTTCGATGATCGGTACCCCCAGCTACATGTCGCCCGAGCAGTTTCGCGGTGCCGAGATCGATGGCCGCTCCGATGTCTTTTCGGCGGGCATCGTGCTGTACCAGTTGCTGACCGGCGTGCGTCCTTTCGTCGGTGCCGTGTCGGTCGTGATGCAGCAAATCCTCAACGAAAACCCGATCGCCCCGTCGCAATTGAATGCCGTCGTTGGCACGGCATTTGATCCGGTATTGCGTGACGCACTGGCCAAGAAGCCGGCTGACCGGTATGCGTCGGCCGAGATTTTTCTGGAGGCGCTGACGCAGGCCTGCCGGCAAATCGGCAACGCACCGGCCACGCCGGATGGCATGCCAGTGCTCAGCGACAGCGATCGCACGATACTCGCCAGCCAGATCCGCGATGTATCGGCAAGCCAGCGTGCGCCGGTGAACCAGATGTCCGGCGTCGGGCTGACCAGCGGCCAGACCGGTACCAGCCTGATGGCAACGATGACACCGTGGAAGCTGGAAGTATTTCCGGCACTTGAAGCCGTGCTGTCGCGCCAGATCGGTCCGATGGCCAAGCTACTGCTCAAGAAAGCTGGTGCCCGTGCTGACGACATCGATACGCTGGCCGGATTGCTGCTGGCGCACGTGCCGTCCGAATCGGGGCGCGCCGAATTCCTCGACGCCGTTGCTTCGCTGAAGAAAAAATCACCCGGCAGCACGATGATGGCCAGTGCCTCGTCCTCCGGCAGTGCGAGTGCTGCCGCCGTTGCGACGGCACTTGGCAGCGCGATGTCGTCGGTGCCACTGGACCCGGCATTCATTGCTGCGGTCGAAACACTGCTGACTCACTCCATCGGCGCGATTGCGAAAGTCGTCATCCGCCGCGCCTTGCCAAAATGCAGTAACCGGGACGATTTTCTGACACTCATCGCCCAGAGTATCGAGTCGACCAGCGAGCGTTCCCAGTTTCTCAAGAGCGTGGCGGGCCTGTCTTAGCCTGTTGCAACCGATCTGGGGTATGGTGCGTCCAGCCCGAGACACTCGGTCGGCCTAATTCCTTATGCGCCTCTTGCGATGATTCCTTCAGGGCCATCGGCCCTGCATTGACTCATCGTTCCTCACTATCACAAGGCAGACACCGTCGCCATCGACTATCGAGTGCCTGATCGCCGTGACGCCGGCCCTGCCACCATGCTGTTCCAGCAGGAGTAAGCCACTTGGATTTTCTAATCGTACTGTCTGCATTGTTGTTGCTGATGTTCGCCGCCTATCGCGGTTACAGCGTCATCCTGTTTGCTCCGATCTGCGCGTTGCTGGCAGTCTTCCTGAACGATCCGGCACAAGTGCTGCCGATGTTCAGCGGCGTCTTCATGGACAAGATGGTCGGCTTCCTGAAGTTGTATTTTCCGGTCTTCATGCTCGGCGCCGTGTTTGGCAAAGTTATTGAGTTGTCGGGTTTTTCGAAGTCGATTGTCACTGCGGTCATTGCGCTGGTCGGTCGCCAGCGGGCAATCCTGTCGATCGTGCTGGTGTGCGGCTTGCTGACCTATGGCGGGGTGTCGTTGTTTGTCGTCGTGTTTGCCGTGTACCCGTTTGCCGCCGAGATGTTCCGTCAGGGCGATATTCCCAAGCGCCTGATCCCGGCCACCATCGCGCTGGGTGCCTTCACGTTCACGATGGCGGCATTGCCTGGCACGCCGCAAATCCAGAACATTATCCCGACCACTTTTTTCTCCACCACCACCTGGGCCGCACCGTGGTTGGGTTTGATCGGTACCGTGTTCATTGTCACGGTCGGCATGCTGTATCTCGAATGGCGTCGCAAACAGGCGGCACAGTCCGGTGAAGGCTATGGCGAAGAGCACCGCAACGAGCCGGAATCGCTGGACAAGGTTGCTCTGCCCAATGCGTGGATTGCGGTCTTGCCGCTGGTGCTGGTGGGCGTGCTGAACATCGTTTTTACCCGCCTGATTCCGGCTTATTTCGGCGATGCCGTGACACTCGATATTTCCGGTCAGCCACTCACTGTGGCGGTTAGTCCGCTGGTCGCAATCTGGGCGGTGCAGGGCGCACTGCTGGGCGGCATTCTTTGCGTGATGCTGTTTGCCTTCAAGGCGGTTGCCAGTCGCTTTGCCGCCGGATCGACCTCGGCCATCGCCGGTTCATTGCTGGCATCGATGAACACCGCATCGGAGTATGGCTTCGGTGCGGTGATCGCGTCACTGCCTGGATTTTCATCTATCACTGCGGCGCTCAAACATATTCCGAATCCGCTGATCAACGAAGCCGTTAGCGTGAGCCTGCTGGCCGGGATTACCGGTTCGGCTTCCGGCGGCATGAGCATCGCGCTGGCCGCGCTGTCGGGCACCTTCATCGAGGCCGCCAACGCCGCCAATATCCCGCTCGAAGTGCTGCATCGGGTGGCCTCGATGGCCAGCGGCGGCATGGACACGTTACCGCACAATGGTGCCGTCATCACGCTGCTGGCCGTAACCGGACTGACCCATCGGGAGTCGTATCGCGACATCTTCATGGTCTCGGTCGTGATTGCCACCTCGGCTGTTTTTGTGGTGATCGGGTCGTACTACCTGTTCGGAATCGTCTGATCGTTTGAGGCAACGGAGCGCTCGCAAGCGGGCACCTGGTTGCTGATGGTCGATAAAAAACACTACAAAAAGTGGCGTCGTGCTTGGTGCTAATGTTCGCAAGATGGGTCCCCCTCGGTCAGGATTTGTCTTGCGATCACTGTCCATTCCGTTAATTTTTTGAACGATGAGTGCGCATGCCATCCCCAGCTCATACCTCTTTCTGGCAGCGTACATGCCCGCATCCGAATTGCGTTTCATGGCGCATTCCTCATCGATGGCGTGCACTGCGTGCAGTGATCGTCGGCATGGTTTTCACCGCCTGACGTTGCGATGAATTTCCTCTCTTTCTTCACGATAGAGGTGACCGATCTGCCGCTGCTTCTGTACGGTGTGGTTGACCCGTGGCGCATCATCCTGTCCTGCCTGATTGCAGTCTTTACCTCGACGATGGCGATGCAAATTGCGGGCATCGGTCGCCTGTCCCACAAACCGCTGCATCGCCAGATTGCGATTTTTTCCGGGGCACTGGCGCTTGGTGGCGGTATCTGGGCGATGCATTTCATCGGCATGCTGGCATTTCGTTTGTGCGTGCCGGTCAGCTACGATGTCCGGCTCACGTTGTTGTCGATGCTGCCGGGTCTGGCCGCGTCGTGGGTGGCGCTGCAATTGCTGACCCAGCCTACGCTGCACTGGCGGCAATTGATTGTCGGCGGGGTGCTGGTTGGCGGCGGCATCGGCACGATGCACTACAGCGGCATGGCGGCGATGCAGCTGGCACCGCTGCTGCGCTATGACCCGTGGTGGTTCGGGGCCTCGATCCTGCTGGCGGTCATGCTGGCGATTCTTGCGTTGTGGGTGCGCTTCGGTTTGCAAAATTCGACGCGTCTGCATGGCTGGCAAAACCTGCTGATCAGCGGCACCGTGATGGGCGCAGCCATCGTCGGCATGCATACGCTGGGGATGTTTGCCGCGCGTTTTATCGGTGTTGCCGAATCGGCCGTGCCGTTGCCGGTTGCCTCGGCCGGGTTCATTTCGATTACGGTCACGCTGGGCACGGTCATGCTGACGCTGATCGTTCTGGCTGCGAATGGCTTGTTGCGCTATCGGCAGCTGTTCCAGAGTACGTTGCGGGACAGCGAACGCCAGTACCGTTCGCTGATCGGTAACTTGCCGGGTGCGGCATTCCGTCGTCTGGTCGGTGGCAACATGCTGTTCATCAGTGACGGGATCGAGACACTCAGTGGCTGGCCGGCCGGGCGGTTCTTCGAGGGACAACAGGACTTGCTGGAGCTGGTGCATCCGGATGACCAGCCCGCGGTGCTGGAAGTCTGGGATCGGGCCATTGCCGACTCCGGGCGCTACACGGTGGAATACCGCATGCTCTTGCGTGACGGTGGCCTCCTGCAGGTATGGGAAAGCGGCAGTGTCCTGCATGCCGAACACAGCGGCAGTGTCTGGGTCGATGGCGTGATTTTTGATGTCAGCGTGCCCTACCGGATCAAGGAGGAACTGCGCGCGGCCAAGACGATCGCCGAGCAGGCCAATGCCGCCAAGAGCGTGTTCCTGTCGACGATGAGTCATGAAATTCGCACGCCAATGAACGGCATTATCGGCATGACCTCGCTGCTGATCGAGACGCCACTCGACACCGAGCAACGCGAGTTTGCCAGGATCATCGCGACATCGGCGGATGCGTTGCTTAACGTGATCAATGACATTTTGGATTTTTCCCGTATTGAAGCGGGCAAGCTGACGGTTGAGTCCGTTCCCTTTGATCTGTCGGCCAGCGTGACAGGATGCATGGATGTCATCGCTGCCAAGGCCGATGACAAAGGGTTGTCGCTGACGTGCTTGATCGATCCGGCCTTGCCGGCACTGGTCATGGGTGATGCCTGCCGACTGCGGCAAATCCTGCTTAATCTGCTCAGTAACGCGCTTAAATTTACGGCTACCGGTACGATCGACGTGTGCGTGACGCCGGTGGTGTCAAATGGTACGCAATCGGGTGTCAGGTTTGCGGTGCGTGATAGCGGCATCGGTATCGACGAAAGTAAGGCGGCAGACCTGTTCATTCCGTTCCATCAGATCGATGGCTCGATCACACGCAAATATGGCGGTACCGGATTGGGACTGTCGATCACGAAACGTCTGGTCGAGCTGATGGGGGGGACAATCGGTTTCGAGAGTGTGCCGGGGCAGGGGGCACTGTTCTGGACGGAGTTGCCGCTTGTTGCCGCGATGGACGTGTCAATGGTTACATCAGCGAGCGCTCCTGTAGCAGCGCATATCGCGGCGGATAACACCGATTTGCTGGTGCTGGTAGTCGACGACAGTCCGATCAACCAGATTGTGGCGGTCCGTCAATTGGCCCGGCTTGGCTACGCGGCGCATACTGCCGGCAACGGCGAAGAAGCCCTGGCGATGCTGGAGTTGCAGCACTACGCCGTGATCCTGATGGATTGCCAGATGCCGGTGATGGATGGGTTTGAGACGACGCGTCAAATTCGTACCGGCGAGTTGGGAACGGCACGCCATCGGACCATCGTCGCCATGACCGCCAATGCGATGCAGGGTGATCGCGAGCGCTGTCTTCATGCCGGCATGGATGACTACCTGTCCAAGCCCATCGCCTTCGGGGAACTCGACCGGATGATGGCCGCCTGCCTTGTCCGTTCAGGGTCGGTAAAATTGCTGGTTGATTGATCTTGCGGCGAAGTTCGCCGCCATAGCGTCGCCGGTTATCATGCTCCTGACCTGTTTTTTTCTTGCCCGTCTCACGGACGCGCACTTTTCCTTGATGCCATGCTGCCTTTTCTTCAACTTGTTGCCTTGTTCGCCCTCACTGCCGTGGCTGAAATTGTCGGTTGTTATTTGCCGTGGCTGGTCGTGCGGCAGGATCGTTCGGCCTGGCTGCTGGTGCCGGCAGCGCTCTCGCTGACGCTGTTTGCCTGGTTGCTGACGCTGCATCCGGCGGCGGCCGGACGTACCTACGCAGCCTACGGTGGCATGTACATTGTCGTGGCGTTGCTCTGGTTGCGCTTCGTCGATGGCGTGGCGCTGACGCGCTGGGATATTGCCGGCGCGGCGATTGCCTTGCTCGGCATGGCCGTTATTGCCTTGCAGCCGCAGACCGTACCTCTGTCTTGAACAGTTGGCGTTATCGCCGGTCGTACTGTCTGCCATCGTCATTGCCACGTCGGTTTTTCCTTTCGTGATCCTGTTCCGGTGCTGACTTCGGTTGCGGCGCAGTCGCGGGCACGGCGATCACCGACGTGCGGGGCGGCGTCGTGTCAGGCGGCCCCGGCCGCACGTAATTGGAGACCGGTGGCGGCATGCGCTGCGGCAGCGGCTGATCAGGCTGACGGTGACGGTTGGGATTGTCTGTCATTCTTGGCGAGGACTGCATCGACCGACCGGCCCAGCGTCCGGGAGCCCAGACCCAGTTGCCTTGCCAGACCCAGTAACCGCCGATCCAGACCGCCTCGGGATAGGGCTGGTAAGGAATAATTTCAAGCGGCACCGGCGGGGTTGTCCACTGCGCTCTGGCCGGTGCGGATGGGTAAAGCGGGTAATCCGAATAGACCGTGACACCTTGCTGCGGCAGCGGCGCTTCGTAGATCACCTGGGGCGGCACACGTCGATAGGTGGTGTCGGTGGCACATCCGGCCAGCAGCACGGCGATGGCAATCAAAATGGTTTTCAAGCGACGCTTTCGGTGAGGTCAGGAACGGACGATTACTCGATGATAGGTGGCTAACGCGCTCACTCGTCTTCTTGACTACAAGGTATCGTGCTATCGCGCAACTAAGTGCCCTTGAGGGTGATAGCGCACACAGCGCGCTCGTACTTTACCGATAGACTGTGGCTCCGCTTCTCAATTAACTATCGGGAATATCCAGTGCGCCTGCTTTATATCGAAGACGATGCCATGCTGCGCGAGAGCGTAGCGACAGGATTGCAGCACGAGGGTTACACGGTCGATGTGGTCGGTGACGGCAGCAGCGGACTCCACGCACTGAAAACCCATGACTACGATTTACTGTTGCTGGACCTCGGCCTGCCGCGCATGGATGGCAACACCGTGCTGGCGACGCTGCGCCAGCGTGACGACACGATTCCCGTCCTGATCCTGACTGCACGGGATGCGGTTGTCGACCGGGTGCGCGGCCTCAATGCCGGCGCGGATGACTATCTGGTCAAGCCATTCGATTTGCAGGAACTGGTTGCCCGGATTCAGGCACTGCTGCGCCGGCGCGCCGGTCGCGTTGACGCACTGGTGCAGCACGGCAATCTGGTCCTCAACACGACGACCCATGCCGTCACGCTTGACGGTGCCGGGGTGGCGCTGTCAGCGCGCGAGTTCGCGGTCCTGCAGGCCTTGCTGGAACGTCCCGGCGCGGTCTTATCGGTGCCGAAGCTGGAAGAAAAAATCTACGGCTGGGGTGACGAAGTGGGCAGCAACACCGTCGAGGTGTACATCCATGCACTGCGCAAAAAACTCGGCGCTGCCCAGATCCGCAATATTCGTGGTGTCGGCTACATGATGGCGCCGTTGCAGTGACGCTGCGGCGCACGTCGATACGGCGCACCTTGCTGGTCTGGCTGGCGGCCGGGCTGGGCGTGGTTATCTCGCTGATGGCGTTACTGCTGTTTCGGCAGGCGCGCGACGAAGCCAATCACCTGTTCGACTTCCAGATGCAGCAGGTTGCCAGCGCGTTGCCGAGCCGGTTTCTGTCGTTGCCGGAACCCGGCACCGGCGCGGTGTTCGATGCTGCGCCAGCCGTGGTGATCCAGATCTGGGACCCCAGCGGTGTCCGACTTTATTTTTCGCATGATTACGCGGACTTGCCGCAGCTTGCGGTGCTCGGCTTTACCAATATCGAGGCGCGCGGCGAAGCCTGGCGGGTCTATAGCGCGCAGCAGGGAGCGACGGTGGTCCAGATTGCGCAGCCGCTGCGGGTGCGCAGTGAGATGGCAGCGCGTTCGGCCTTGAAGACGATTTCTCCGTTGCTGTTGCTGGTGCCTTTTCTGGGCGGTCTGATCTGGCTGGCGGTCAGTCGCGGACTGGCACCGGTGCGCGGCGTGGCGGCGCAACTGGCCGCCCGCGATGCGGGACAACTGGCACCGGTGTCAGACGCTGCGCTACCCGACGAAATACGGCCGCTGACCGATGCCGTCAACGACTTGCTGGCGCGCCTGGCGCATGCGGCGGCGACCCAGCGCATTTTTGTCGGTGATGCCGCCCATGAATTGCGTACGCCGCTGACCGCCTTGAAGTTGCAGGTGGAACTGGCACAGCGCGCGACCGACCAGAGTTCCCGCGATGCTGCTTTCGGCGCACTGCACGCCGGGCTGGACCGCGCCAGCCGACTGGTGCATCAGTTGCTGACGCTGGCGCGTCAGGACCCCGATGCGGCCCAGAACGAGCTGTCGGTAGTGGATCTGGCGGCCATTGCGCGCGAGGCGGTTGCCGATCTGTCACTGCGCGCCAGCCAGCGTGGGATCGATCTCGGCCTCACCGACGCGGTGTCCAGTCGGGTTGCCGGCGACCCCGATAACTTGCAGATACTGCTTAACAATGTTCTGGTCAATGCTTTGGGTGCGACGCCCGATGGCGGCCGGATCGACGTCGCTGTCCGGCATCACGGTCGGCACGCTGTCCTGACGGTACAGGACAGTGGTGCCGGTATCGACGCGGCCGACTTGCCACGTGTGTTCGACCGCTTTTATCGTGGCACCGATGCGCCGGCCGGCGGCAGTGGCCTGGGCCTGGCGATTGTCCGGCGCATCGCTGACTTGCATGGTGCCAGCCTCGTGCTGACCAATGATCCGGTCGCCGGCGGGCTGCTGGTGCGCATGGAGTTGGCACTGTGCGAACCAGTTGCCGGCGTACCGGACAGTCCTGCGGTGTAATTTATACGGTTCACCATGCGAGGCTTAAGTCCCAATTAAGTGGCGCGCTCTACGATGCTCCATCGATGTGATTTAACACCCTTGATGGAGAATCTGATGAAACCCAAAAATATTACCCGTACTGCTATCGCTGGCGGCATGTTGGCTGCACTGGTGGGTGTCTATGCCGGTTTTGGTGGCGGCCATTCCATTCCTGCACACGCTGCAGTTCCTGTTGTCGCTGCCGTCGAGCCAGGTCCCATGCAGAGCGCGCCAACGCTACTTGCGCCGGCGACCAATTTCTCCGGCATTGTTGCCCGCTATGGACCTTCCGTAGTCAACATCAGCGTCACTGGCAAGGGCCATCAGGTAGCACTGGCGGACCAGTCCGGCGACCAGCAGGAACCCGACCTGAATCAGTTATTCAGAGGCTTCCAGCCACCCCGTAGTGCCGAAGCCGAACCGGTCCATTCACTGGGTTCGGGTTTTGTCATCAGTTCCAGCGGCCTCATCCTGACCAACGCCCACGTTGTCGAAGGTGCCAGCGAGGTCGTCGTCAAACTGACTGACCGGCGCGAATTCAAGGCCAAGGTGCTGGGTGCCGATCGCATGAGCGACGTGGCCGTGCTGAAGATCGATGCCACCGACCTGCCCGTGGTCAAATTTGGCAATCCTGCAGCGGCGCACGTCGGTGATCCGGTGTTGGCCATCGGTTCTCCCTACGGTTTCGAAAACACCGCGACGTCGGGCATCATCAGTGCCAAGGCACGGTCGCTACCGGAAGGAAGTTACGTTCCTTTTCTGCAAACCGACGTGGCTCTCAATCCCGGCAATTCGGGAGGGCCCTTGTTCAATCTGCAAGGCGAAGTGATCGGCATTAACTCGCAGATCTACAGCCGTACCGGCGGCTATCAAGGTCTGTCGTTCGCCATTCCGATTGACGTAGCCAACAATGTCGAGCAGCAACTGGTTGCGTCGGGCAAGGTCAGCCGCGGGCATCTCGGGATCGCTGTGCAGGAACTCAATCCGGCGCTGATGGAATCGTTTGGTTTGAAATCGGTGCACGGTGCGCTGGTCAGTGCGGTCGACCAGCAGAGTCCGGCCGGACGGGCAGGGCTGCAGTCCGGCGATGTGATTACCCGAGTTGGCGACCATGACATCGACTACTCGAGTGATTTGCCGGTGCAGATTGCGCTGATGAAGCCGGGCACCACCACCACGCTGAACGTGCTGCGCGATGGCAAGCCATTATCCGTGGAGGCGACGATCGGCGCGATGAACGACAAGACGGTGGCGATGGCGGGCAATGCCGAGCCATCTCATGGCAAGCTGGGTGTTGCGGTGAGGGAACTGGCCAAGGATGAACAGCGTCAAGTCGGGGTGCCATCCGGCTTGCTGGTTGTGCAGGTCGGTGGCGCTGCTGCGCAGGCCGGCATCGAACCGGGCGACGTGATTGTCTCGGTCAATGGCGTTGCGGTAAAGAGCAGCGAACAACTGCAACAGATGGTCGCCAAATCCGGCAAGAAAATGGCGTTGCTGGTGCAACGCGACGATGTCCGCATTTTCGTGCCGATCGACCTTGGTTAGGCGTTGACTCTGAACAACGCCGGAATTTTTCGGGATAGCTGGTCGCCAAACAGCACGCAGATCAGCGAGGCAACGATCAGAACAATGCCGCTCCATTGCCAGCGCGTGACGACTTCGCCAAGCACGATCATGCCAGTCGCCAGTCCGACGATCGGTACGCCGAGGCTGAACGGCGCGACCCGGTTGACCGGGTGGCGCGTGAGCAGGCCGGTCCACAAGGTGTAGCCAAGGATGGTGCCGATCCAGCC